>CBFDCH010000189.1:0-5756 GCA_965603235.1 uncultured bacterium
AAACCCACAACGTCCCCCTTTTCTCACTTGAAAATCGGACGCCAATAAAAAAATTCGATCTGCTGGGAATTTCACTCTTAAGTGAATTAAATTTCACCAATATCCTTGAACTTCTGCAACTGGCCCAAATACCTTTAAAATCAAGACAACGAAGCAATATTTACCCGCTGGTAGCTGCAGGCGGAATTTCATCATGTAATCCGGAACCATTACGAGACTATTTTGATTTTTTTGCCTTTGGGGATGGTGAAATAATTTTTCCTGATATTTTAACGGTGTTGAGAAAACAGAAGAAAAATCCCCAAAAAAAAACATCTCTATTAAAGGCCCTGGCGGAAATACCCGGCCTTTATGTTCCCGCACTCCATCCGATAGAGAAGGTCAATAAATTTTATTTACCCAAGATTACCAGAAGGATTCACAAACAATCACTTAAGAACCTTGATCAGATTCATCAATATGACAATCCCCTCGTTCCCATCACCAATGTTGTTTTTAATCGATTGAATATTGAAATTGCCCGCGGCTGTTTGCAGAATTGCCGCTTTTGCCAAGCCAGATCCTACTACTCTCCTTATCGAACGGCATCCCTGGAAAAAACCATACAAGCAATCAAACTGAGGCTGGAACAAACCGGATTTGAAGCATTTTCTCTCTCCTCCTTAAGTTCCGGCGACTACCCCTATATTAATGACCTGCTCACTCTGATTCCCAAGGTGATAACCCCGTGCACATCATTCTCTGTGCCATCGCTGCGGCCTTCCACGCTGTCAACTGAGCTCCTGCATACCCTGTCTCTCTTCCGCCGCACTGGCCTTACTATCGTGCCTGAAGCCGGATCAGAACGACTAAGACGGGTGATTAACAAAGATGTATCTGATCGGGAAATTTTCCAGGCAGTGGAGCTGGCCTTGCGTTTTAACTGGCGAAAGATCAAGCTCTATTTTATGATCGGTTTGCCTGGAGAGACGGAATCAGATTTGAAATCGATCGTGGATTTAATTTCCAGTATCATTAACCTGGCAAAAGACAAAGGTAAAAAAATCGATTTGCACACATCTTTTTCATCCTTTGTACCCAAACCTCATTCGCCCTTACAATGGTATCGCCGAGAAGATCTCAATTCTCTTCAATCTAAAATTGATTTTCTTAAAAAAAACTTAAGGAGATATAGATCTGTTGACCTGGATTTTCACAATCCCCAGATAGGTGTCATTGAAACCGTTCTGGCCCGGGGAGATGCCAGGGTTGGTGAATTGGTGTTGCAGGCACAACAACAGGGTCAAATATTCACGGCCTGGGATAAACATTTCAATTATTCTATCTGGCAGAAACTAATCAATGACCTGGGGCTGCACTGTTTTCTGGAGGAGATAGATATCGATCAGAGGCTGCCCTGGGATTTTATCAAGATTAATTTTACCCAGGAATACCTGCAAAAGGAATATCAGAAAGCCCGCCAGGAACTTTCCACTCCCTCTTGTGTACACCTGAGTTGTTCCAGTTGCAAGGGTTGTGTTTTCCCTACTCCGCAAAGCACATCCACAAACAAACCTGTCATTCATTCAGCAAACGTGATTACAGAACCAAAAACCTATAATAAAACTCGCATCTTTTACAAAAAGCTGGGTGATTTCCGTCTTTTTTCACATCTCTCGCTGATGAAATACGTTGAGCGTTTGATCCGCAAATCTGGTCTGATTTTCCGCTCAACAGAAGGATTTCATCCGAGGATGAAACTCACTTTCCTTCCCCCCCTGCCAGTGTTTGCCTCTGGCTTAAAAGAAGTGGCTGAATTGTATGTACAGGCGGATCTGTCAGCTCCCATAATCCTGGAGCGGCTGAAAAAAGTGGCCGGAGACTTTCAGTTTTTAAACGTTAAACTTTGCAGCCAATCTCCAACCCTGGCCAAGGATACCCACATGGTAAACTATCTATTTGAAACAGAAACAGAACCAGCTAGCTGGGAAAAGATCAATGGTATGTTAAAAGAAAATGAATCGATAGAAAACGAAAAAGGGAGACTACATATCAGCATGGATTTCAGTCAAAACGGGCAAGAAAGGTTCGCCCAAATCTACCGTTTATTGGATCCGGAACGGAGGCAAACACGATACCTTTGCCGGACGTCAACAACCTTTAAGAGTGATCTCAAAACCGGCGAATCTACTTAACGCTCTGCTCTTTCTTCTCCTCAAGCACTTTCTCCTCGAGATTTTTTGGCAGTGCGTTATACTTTAAAAATTCCATGGAATAGTTGGCACGACCACTGGAAATGGTACGCAGAGACGAAGCATAACCAAACATTTCACCCAGAGGAACCTTGCCGGTTAATTTTTGAGATCCTTTTCGATGGCGCCTCATATTATTAATCTGTCCCCGCCGGCGGTTGACATCAGCCATAATATCACCCATATATTCATCTGGTGTATTTATTTCAATCTTCATCAGGGGTTCAAGTAATTGTGGCTCCGCTTTTTTAATCACATCTTTTATTGCCAGCTCCGTGCAGATGCGAAAGGCCATTTCACTGGAATCCACTTCATGAAAACTGCCATCAATTAGGGTGAATTTGATGTCCACCATCGGATAACCCGCCAGTAATCCTTTTTTCATAATCGCCTGGAATCCTTTATTAATGGCTGGAATATATTCCCTGGGAATATTGCCTCCCTTTATGTGGTCACTGAAATCCAAACCCTGGCCATCATTCGGTTCAAGGCGGAAGATGATATGAGCGAATTGACCATGGCCACCGCTTTGCTTTTTTAACTTAAATTCGTGACGGACTTCCCGAACAATGGTTTCCCGGTAAGCAACCGCGGGTTTACCCACTACCACATCAACTTTATGTTCATTTTTCAATCGATCCACAATGACTTCAAGGTGAAGTTCTCCCATCCCGGAAATAATGGTCTCCTCTGTTTCACCATCAAATGCGACTTTAAAGGAAGGATCTTCCATAGACATCTTATTTAACGCCACCCCGAGACGATCCCTCTCTTTGATACTCACAGGCTCAACTTTCATATCCAGAACTGTTTCCGGACAGGAAATATTCTCAAGTAGAATTGGATTCTCTTCATCACACAACGTATCACCGGTTGTGGTAAATTTCATGCCAATGAGAGCCCCGATATCCCCGGCCTTCAACACAGCAATTTCCTCCCTCTGCTTGGCGTGTATTCTCAAAATACGGCCGATTCGTTCACGTTTGTTTTTGGTAGGATTATGAATAAATGAGGAGGCTTTTAACTCACCCGAATAGACACGGATAAAGGTCTGTTGTCCTACAAAATTATCATTAATAATTTTAAAGGCGAGTGCTGAAAAAGGGCGTTTCCATGAAGGCTTTCTCGATAGTGTAATTGTCGGATCATTAATATCATAGCCCAGGACAATACCCCGATCAATAGGAGAGGGGAGGTAGCGAATCACTGCATCAAGCAATAGACGGACTCCTTTATTTTTAAAAGCAGATCCACAAAAAACAGGCGTGATCAACAACCTGAGAACTGCTTTACGAGTGGCATGGTAAATTTCCTCAGCCAGAATATCTTCCTCGTTTAAATATTTTTCCATAAGTACGTCATCAAAATCAGCCAGTATCTCAATTAATTTTCCCCTATGCTTCAGCATCTCTCCCCTGAACTCCTCAGGTACTTCAGACTCATTCATGTCTAGTTCATTATAGGTATACATTTTTTGCTCAACCAGATCGATGATGCCAGCAAACTCTTCCTCTTTTCCAACAGGAATTTGATATACCACCGCATTGGCTCCCAACATAGAGTTCATCATCTCTGTAGTCTGATGCAAATCGGCTCCAGGCCTGTCCATTTTGTTGATGAAGGCTATTCGGGGGATTTTGTAACGGTCTGCCTGATGCCAGACAGTTTCACTCTGTGGCTCTACTCCGCCTACTGCACAAAAAACCATTATAATGCCATCCAGAACCCGGAGTGCCCGCTCTACCTCCAAAGTAAAATCAATATGACCGGGAGTATCAATAATATTGACCTGATGATCTTTCCAACTGGTTGTTATGGCTGCAGATGTAATGGTGATACCACGCTCCTGCTCCTGTTTCATAAAATCCATAACTGCCTGACCATCATGGACCTCTCCCATGCGATGGGTTACTCCCGTAAAAAACAACATTCGTTCACTGGTGGTGGTTTTGCCAGCATCTATATGAGCTACAACGCCGATATTTCTTATCTTGTGTGTTACTGATTGTCCCATAATAACTCCTATACGTAAAAAAGCGTGATTATATCACAAACACGCCATTATAGGAAGTATGAAAATTTTCTTTAAATTCTAACCGGGATGAAAAAGTTACTTTTCCAGCACCACAGCAGTGCCATAAACCAAAACCTCGGCCGCACGCTTCATCACATAAGATGTGGAAAAACTGATATCCACAACCGCATCGGCTCCCAAAGCCGTTGCTTCCTCTACTAGACGATCCAGTGCTTGCTCCCTTGATTCGGCTATCATTTTGGTGTAATCAATAACTTCTCCGCCAATGATATTTCTAAACCAGGCCATTATATCATTCCCCACATGGCGAGCCCGTACCGTGTTCCCCTTTACCAAACCCAAGCACTCTTTTATCTCTTTTCCGGGAATAGTGTCGGTATTGACCAAGATCATTTGCTTATCTCCTTATACCGTTCTCTTTTGCGACAGAAAAGTTGTTCTTTCAAAATCGAAACAAAAAGAATGATTCCCCCACAAACAAATGTCAACAATCCCACTACCAGGATGGTGGGGATGTTTGGATTTCCAAGCATATCTTTTAATGCCTGATAGGTTCCAAAGCATAATAAAATGATTAATCCAACAGAAAACACAATCCATCCGGCCCTCCGTTCCATCCGATTATAAACAGATGACCAGTACGCTTCCCAGAGCTCCGTTGAAGGCTCTCGTAGTTTCATTTCACTCAATACCTCCTCCAGATGATGAAACTCATCAAATTCTTTCTGACATTCAGGGCATTCGGCAAGGTGTTTCTCAACCCGGTGTTTCTCTTCATCACTCAATTCACCTTCAGGGTAGACAGCCAACAAATTTTTAATCTCTTCATGATTCATTTCAAGCTTCCCCCACCTTGGACCGCAATTTTTTCTTAGCATAATAGAGTGAGGACATAACGCTGCCAATGGGTTTGTTTAGAATGTCAGCGATCTCCTTATATGAAAAACCCTGAAAATATCTCAAAATTATTATTTCTCTCTCCTCAATTGCCAGCTGATCAATTCCATGCCACAAGCGGATTTTCAATTCCTCCGGAAACTGGCTTTTTGCAGCACAAGTGGCTTCTTCTAAAGGTAACTGTTGTCTGTTTTTCTTTTTTCGTAACCAATCAAGGCAGAGATTTTTTAAAATTTGGTAAAACCATGGGAAAAAGGCATTGCCTGTTTTAAAAGTTTTTATATGCTTGTAGGCTTTAATAAAAGCATCCTGAGACACATCCACTGCATCCTGCTCACTCTTCATAAATCCCAGGGCTATATAATAGGCTTTTTTCATGTAGGTTTTAACAATCACGCCATACGCATCCTTGTGCCCCTGTTTTACCAGTTCAATGCAGTTATTTTCATCTCTAATCTGTGCTTCTCGACCTAAATCCTTCATCCATAGTCCCTAGTCTAGTATAATACATAAAGTCAGAACAATACAACTCCTCCCGCTTCTTTTTGTTCTGCTTTGATATCTTATTTAGCTCAACATCTATCTGAGCATCG
>CBFDCH010000190.1:0-5736 GCA_965603235.1 uncultured bacterium
GATACAGTAATTCGCCGACTCTCTCCCAATAATGTTGCCGAACTATTGCCGCAGTTGCCGGGAGTTGATATAACTGGAGTGGGTCCCAATCAGAGCCGTCCGGTGATCCGAGGATTGCGGGGGCAGCGGATTCTATTGATGCAGGATGGCTTGCGACTGAACAACTCGCGTCGGCAACAGGGTTTTGGTGAGATTCCAGCCCTGGTTGATATCTCCAACGTTGAACGGGTCGAAATCATCCGCGGCCCATCTTCGGTTCTGTATGGTTCGGATGCCATTGGCGGCGTGTTAAATATTATTTCCCGAGCGCCTGATTACAGAATGTCTGGCAGCAGTATCGGCGGTCGTATCGGGTACCGCTTCAATAGCTCCGGCCCTCACAACAAGGGATTCCTCAATCTGAACGGACATATCGGCCCAGTGGGATTTGCATTGGGGGGGAGCTATTCCAAAGGTAATAATTATCAGGCGCCGGCCGGAACTTTTGGGGCTATTGTATTGCCGGGAAAAACCGAGGTGAAAGATACCGGTGTGCAAGATTATGATTTTAATTTTTATGTAAATTACAAATTGAGCGAGAGCAGCCGCTTCTCCCTCAGTTTTGATCAGTATCACGGAAAGGACACCGGTTTTGGATTTGTTGAGCCAGAGGCCTTTGACGCGGGTGCTGCCAGGATCCAGATCAATTATCCTGATCAGAAGGTACAAAAAAGTACCTTTCTGTTTGAGAACCGCCAACTTCACTTTTTTCTGGCGGATCACCTAAACTTTAAAATTTATTATTTGCGCAACAGGCGGCAATTAAACAAGAATATTTTTATACCCATGGAGATACCACATGTTAAGAGAGCGGGCATGTCCATAGAGTCGGAAAATTTTACCGATGTGGCCACTTTAGGCTTGAGGATGGAGTTAAGTAAGGGGCTGAAAGATCATGTGCTTACCTATGGCCTCGACTTCTTCAATGACCAGTCGGAAAATAGCGATATCAACCGCACACAGATGTTTGGATTTGGCCCGCCTCAACCAGCCATTGACACCACTCCTCAGCTCCCCAATGCCAACTACCGCAGCCTCGGATTATTTTTTCAGGATGAAGTGACCCTAATCAGTAGAGCGTCTCTTATCCTGGGCCTGAGATATCAGAATGTAAGAGCCAGTACTGAAAATACGCGTGGACTTGAATCAGCGAACCTGGTCAGCAGCACAGATCACACCCTGGCGGGAGCAGCAAATCTTATCATAAAATTGAATCAGAAGCTGAGATTGGTTTTGTCAGCCGGTAGAGGTTTCCGTTCCCCCAACCTTATTGAACGGTTTTTTAACGGCCCCATCCCTGAAGGAAGCGGGTTTCAATCCTCCAATCTTGACCTGATGGCTGAGACCAGTTTTAACCTGGATCTTGGTTTCAAGTATCGTTGGAAATATCTCTACCTGGAAGCAGGTTATTTTTTTAATACCATTTTTAATGGTATACGGCTGGCGCTGACCGGAAAGATGATGGGCAGATTGCCTGAATATCAAAACATAAACATTGATCGGTTGAGAATCCAGGGTTTTGAAAGCTTGATGAAACTGGTTTTCCCTTTTGGACTATCCCTGTCAGCCAATTATACCACCCTTGATTCAAAGGATTTGAGACAGGTGGAAACACCCTATATTGAAACCTATTCAAGCAAATTTAATTTTGGCCTGCGCTTTCAGCCCCGGGGAAAATCTTTCTGGTTTGGTTATCAACTCCGTGTGAATGGAAGACAAAAAGATTTTCCCTTGATTGATAATCCCATTGGTCCCTTTATTCCGGGTTTCACCCTTCATTCAATTAATCTTGGATTCACCGTTAATTCCAAAAGTTCGTTCCCTCAACAGATAAATATTGTTTTCGAGAATCTTAGCGATGTTCTCTATGCAGAATTCGCCAATGCGGCATTTTTCCGGCCCAGCCCCGGCCGTTGCGTGAAGATAAACTGGACCGCTTCCTTTTAGGAATAACCATTATTCCGCTTGAATTTTACTCGGATATTCTATACAATATCACTTGTTTTAAGTCTTTATGATTTTCAACAACAAATCCCAATAAAAGTGGGTGGCTGTAAAACAGGTTTTCTATCATGATTGAGAGTTTAATCACAATTTCTTCAGTTGGTTTATTTACCGGCTTTATTTTTTCCATACCTGTGGCTGGTCCTATCAGTATTTTAATAACTTCCAATAGTTTAAAGGGCGAGTTTAAATATTGTGTCCGGGCTGCAGTCGGCGCTTCAATTGTTGATTTTCTCTATTGTTTTGTGGCTGTTTTCAGTTTTACCCAATTGTATGAGCTTTACCGGCCCATTATCCAGTATATTTTTCTGGTTGGCGCGATTTTTTTATTTATTATTGGTATTAAAATTGCCCGAACAAAACTCGACATTTCAACCCTTAAAAAGTCCGAAATCAAAAAGGCAAAGAGGTGGGAAAAAGGGGGTTTCTGGACCGGGTTCATGTTGAACCTCTTAAATCCGTCTCTTTTTGTCGGCTGGATGATGTCATCTTTTCTGGTTATGACCACAGTTGCCTCATTGGGTTTTAACACCGGAGGCCTGGAATCTGTTCTGGATAACAATATTAAGGCCATGAACCACATCGAAGAGAGGTACAACAACCCTTCAAATCAGCCTGAACTGCCTGTCATAAAAAAAGCAGTTGAAAAAATTGACCTTAATCCTGATGGGAAAAGCAAGGCGAAGTCAGTGATTTACCCCGTATTGCTGAGTTCAAGTTATGCTTTATTTGTTTCTTTTGGCACCATAATCTGGTTTTATTACTTTTCCAAGCTTATTGTAAAACACAGGAAAAAACTTAAAGTAAATACAATAAACAGGATCATCCAATGCCTGGGAATTTTATTATGCTTTTTTGGGTTTTTCCTGGCCTACAAGGCATTGGTCGGATTAATAACATAAATAAATATCATGAATTGAATATATTAGTGACATAAAAGGAGTTACTATGAATAAGAGCACATTATTGAGACAATTGCTGGAGGGATCGCAACTGGAATTTATAATGGAAGCCCATAACGGTCTTTCAGCCAAAGTTGTTGAGGAGACAGGATTTAAAGGCATATGGGCCAGCGGATTAAGTATTTCAGCAGCTCTGGGTGTCCGTGATAACAACGAAGCCAGCTGGACTCAGGTCCTGGAAGTGTGTGAATTCATGTCCGATGCCACCAACATTCCTATCCTGCTAGATGGGGATACCGGTTTTGGCAATTTTAACTCCTTTCGCAGGCTGGTAAACAAGTTGGAGCAGCGTAAAATTGGTGGTGTATGTATAGAGGATAAGGTCTTCCCCAAGACCAACTCTTTTATTGGCGGAGAAAAACAACCTCTGGCTGAAATCGATGAGTTTTGTGGAAAAATAAAGTCGGGCAAAGATGCCCAGACCAATAGTGATTTTGTTATCATTGCCAGGGTTGAGGCATTTATTTCCGGCTGGGGTCTGGATGAAGCTTTAAAAAGGGCATCCGCCTACGCGGATGCAGGCGCGGACGCGATTCTGATACATAGTAAAATCTCCACGGATGCTGAGATTCGTGCCTTTATGGATAAATGGGATGGGCGAAAACCTGTTGTGATTGTCCCTACCATGTACTTTCAGACAAATACACAAGATTTCAAGGATTACGGTGTTTCCATGGTCATCTGGGCCAATCATAGCTTGCGGGCCTCAATCACAAGCATGCAAAAGGTTGTTAAACAAATTTATACTGAACAATCACTGCAATCCATAGAAAATTCAATTGTTCCGGTTAAAGAGATATTTCGTTTACAAAATGTCAAGGAGTATCAAGAAGCTGAAGAACGTTATCTACCCAAACGACGAACCTTTAAAGGACTGATCCTGGCAGCTTCCAAAGGGGCCAATTTCGGAACATTAACCGATGACAAGCCCAAGACAATGATTAAAATTGGAAATGATACCATCCTCTCCCGGATAGTAAAGACATTTCATGGCCGCCGCATAAAGGATATAAATGTGGTGGTTGGGTTCATGAAAGAGAAGGTAAACCTGGCCAATCTTAAATATATTGCCAACGATAATTTTCAAAAGTACCGGTTACTCTATTCCATTTATTCTGCCATCGATGTTTTGAATGGGGATATAATCGTTTCGTTTGGCGATATTGTGTTTGAGGAGGATATTTTACGAAAACTTACGGCAAACCTGGAGGACATCGTTCTAGCCGTGGATGCCACTGTATCCGATCGGCTTGAAAAAGAGAAGGACCTGGTTAAAGCAACCATGCCGTATTCGGATAAATTCGGGACAAGCAGCTGCTGTAAAATTGAAGAGGTAAAGGAAGTCGCCAAAGATAGTAGCGGCAGCAGCTACAATGGTGAGTTTATGGGTCTGATGAAGTTGAGTGAAAAGGGAGCGGCAATTTTCAAGCAGGAACTGGAGAAGCTGGCACAGGAGGATCCCGCTATGCTGCAGAACGGCTCATTAAACGATTTTATCAATTATTTGATCCGTAAAAAATATCCTGTCCACCTGGAGTACTTCAAAGGACATTGGCAGGACATAGACAGCATTGAAGACCTGACATACATGATCAATCTTTATGGAAAGGGGAAAAATCAATGAAGGCTGCCAGCTTTATTGAAATATTGAAACAGAGCGGCATTCACGATTTTACCGGTGTACCTTGTTCGGTCTTTAAGGAAGTTATTGCCTATCTGGAGGAGAATGAGGCTTACTGGATCGCCTCCAATGAAGGGGAGGCCATGGGTATTGCCGCTGGAGTCTCCCTGGCAGGGAAAATCCCGGCTGTGTTTATGCAAAATGATGGTTTTGGAAATGCTATAAATCCGTTGACCTCCCTGCAAAAATTGTATGAGTTTCCAACTTTATTAGTGATTTCATGGAGGGGTGAACCGGGTGTAAAAGATGCACCCCAGCATCTGTGGAGCGGAAAAACCCTGGTTGACTTATTGCGGGTGTTTAATATCAACCATTTTATCCTCGATTCGGACCTGGATAGAAGTCGGGTGGAGATAAAAAAACTGGTTGATCACATAAAAAATGAAAACCAGGTCGGGGCGATAATTTGTCGCAAAGGAATTTTTGACAAGGAGAGTGTTTCCAGCGAAGTGAAATCCGCTTTGCTTTCCCGAGAAGAGGCGATCAAGCTGATTGTGAAACATGTAGAGGAACAAACGCTGATCTTTGCCACCACAGGCAAGCCGTCACGCGAATTGTACAAGGCAAACGACCGGGATAACAATTTTTATGTGGTTGGATCCATGGGGTGTACCAGTTCTATTGCCTTTGGCTACCATAAACTAAAAGGGGGCAAAACTGTGGTGCTGGATGGAGACGGAGCCGTGTTAATGCACATGGGCACCCTGGCTACCCTGGCATATTACCAACCTCAACAATTGCTCCATATTTGCCTGGATAATGAATCGTATGAATCCTCCGGTGGTCAAACAACGGTTACCAAGTCGTTCGATTTGGCTGAGGTGGCCAAAGCCTGCGGCTACTCCAAGGTGGCGCGGGTTGACCAGGATCATCAAATTGAAGCATTCATAAGGGAATGGAATCAGAATCCGCAACTGGCTTTCCTGCATGTTAAAGTACGCAATCAAACCGATCCTGACCTGGGCAGGCCAAAACAGAGCCCAACCTTTATTAAAAACAGGTTCATGGATTTCGGTAAATGATCCGAACTGCAGTGATACTGGCAGCGGG
>CBFDCH010000191.1:0-5732 GCA_965603235.1 uncultured bacterium
GGCCATGGGGTCATTGGAGAGGCCCGCTAAAAAAATTACCTGCTGGTAGGCCTCAATATCTGAAGCGGTCAGGTTGAAAATATTTTTTTTAATCGTACCGACTGTGTCGGGCAGGTGATTGCCGTACCAAAAAAGGTCTATGACATCTACCTGATAGCCGCGATCCAACAATTTTGGAATTAAGGTGGAGCCAATGTAACCAGCTCCCCCGGCAACAAGAATTTTCATGATTTCCCCCGGGATTTAAAATTTGAAATGATCTGATTCCGCAGTTTCCAACCATTGAGCCAGGGTTTGGGCTGAGGTATCCTTGGCCGATAGGGTTGGATCATCAATGGGCCACTTTATACCGATTGCCGGATCGTTCCATAGGATCCCCGACTCCCCCTTATTGTTGTAGGTGCCGGTGCATTTGTATTGGATCTCAGCATCATCCGACAAGACACAGAATCCGCGGGCAAAGCCTGCGGGAGCCCAAACCTGTTTTTTATTCTTGGCTGTTATTTCAATCCCATACCATTGACCCAGGGTGGGCGACCCCTTGCGGATGTCCACAGCCACCAGAAAAGCGCTTCCTATGGTGACACGCATCAGCTTTCCCATGGGCGGTTCCCATTGGAAATGGAGGCCTCGCAGTACTCCTCCCCTGGAGCGGGAGTGATTGTCCTGAACAAAATGGTGAGGCAGCCCCAATTCCTTAAACTGGTCTTCCCGAAAGGTTTCCATGAAAAATCCGCGCTCATCTTCGAAAATCTCGGGTACCACAACCTTTAGGCCATTTAAATGTTCTGATTCTATCCTCAATTGCATGGATACTCCTTTATTTAAGATAACAGTTTAACCAAAATGAGATTATTGTCAAGAGTGTGCGGAAAAACCCTGCCATTCCTTGTTTGCGGGTCATCTACTCCCTTGAGCGGATCAACCGCCGCCCAGGCAGATTGCTTTAAAATCACAAAAATTACAGGCATAACTCTGATTTTTATAAAAAACTCCTTTGCTGATGTTTTCGCTGACAAATTTGATGATGTCGAACATTTTTTCCATATCCGCATCAGCTGACTTAATGGCGAATTGTTGGTGCCGGACGCCCGATTTGTTTTTGGAATAGACGACCACCAATTTTAATTCAGAGCCAATATTGTCATAGGTTTTTTCGAAAAGATGTTTATAAATAACCATCTGCAAAAACGCGGATTTGGCTCTATCCTTTGACCATCTGGAGGTAGTGGTCTTAAAATCAGTCAGGGAAAAATTTTTTTCCACCAGATCGATGATGCCCTTCAGTCTAATCTTGAGCTCGGGGATTTCTACTTCCAGTTCTTCCTCCACCATCAAAGGATCAATATTATCGGCCATTTCATGTAAAAAATATTTGATAAAGGAGAGGCCCCGGTCTCTATTTTTTGCCGGGGAACTATCCCAGCAAATTTCATTCGCCTGCTGCAGGTTGTCAAATTGTTGATTATAGTACTCGAAAATCTCTTTATCATCCGATAATTTGCCGGATATTTTCTGTTTTAACACAAATTCAATGACAGAGTGTATCACAGAACCAAGATATACTTTTTCGTTTATTGGCAATCGCAGGTTTTCAATATAGGAGTAGTGATACTTTTTCGGGCAGGTTTGATATTGACGGATCTGATTGTATGAAATGTAGTCCTTGGGGAGATTCATCTAAGGATCAAATCTCAACCCCTGACTTTTTCATAAGGAGACTTAATCTTGATTTGTAGCGGGAACCTGTATTTTCGTGAATGGTACCCTTTGATATGGTTCTATCAATGGTTGACACCACATCGGGGAAGAGTTTTTTGGCCTCTTCCAAATTTCCGGTATCTATTTGTTTCCGCAATAGTTTAATTTTGTTTCTCATCTTAGACCGGTTACCCTTGTTGATCAACCGCCGGGTCAGGTCGCGCCGGTGCTTTTTCAAAGCTGACTTATGATTTGCCATTCATAATCCTCCGATTAGGTGCTAATGATACAAAATTATTGGTGTCTTGTCAATCCCACACGCCGGTTTTTATCCCTCCCAGATCCAGGGTGACAAATTTGAAGCCCAGTTTGTCACAGAATTTTGTAATTCTGGCGCGGGCTTCAAGAACTTTGCTAAAATCCTGGACACTGGTTTCCAGCCGTATCCCGTCTGGAATATAACGTACCTTGATGGGATAGATGCCCAGATCCACCAGCAAATATTCCAGATCGTCGTATTTTGCCAAAAGGTCCTTGTTAAGTTCCAGGTTGTAGGGGAAGCGGGTGGCCAGGCAGGTGGAGGAGGTTAAAAAATAAGGATCAACACCCGACTTCAGAAGGTAACGGCTGATCTCGTCAGGAGTAATTTGGGCTTCCAGCAGCGGGGAGTTAACCTGCAGCTCGTCCAGGGCTTTCAGGCCGGGGCGGTATTCGCCCAGGTCTGTATGGGTCGTGCCATCAAGCAGGTGGGGCAATCCCATCTGGCCGGCCTGGTCATGCAGGGTGGAAAAAATCTTTTTTTTACAATGGTAACACCGGTCCTTGGGATTTTTTAGGATGGAGGCCTGGGTAGCCAGGTTAATATTTATCTCTTTAAGGTTAAATTTGAGTTTTTCCTGAAAATACTTAACCCGGCGCAGGTCATTTTTTGTTGAAAACAGGGTTTTTACAAACAGGGCAAGGACATGAT
Organism: uncultured bacterium; assembly: GCA_965603235.1. Lineage (GTDB taxonomy): Bacteria > Acidobacteriota > Aminicenantia > UBA2199 > UBA2199 > CBFDCH01. The sequence continues at coordinate 2,672 of CBFDCH010000191.1, forward strand.
CTTCTCCCAGGGTTTCAACTGCCATCTTTAAGAGAAAAAAGGAGTCTTTACCCCCGGAGAAAGCAATTGCCACTGATTCTAATGCCCGCAGTCCTGCCGTAAGATTTTGAATCTTTTGTTTCAGATCCATGTTGACCTGTTTAAGCTGAATGGTATTGTTTTTAATTCTGCTGAAAATTAAAACCCAGCCTGATGCCCGCTCTTATTCCGCCCAGGTTAACATTTTTGTTCTGCATTTGAATCTCCAGGGGGACATACTTTATTTCAACTCCGGCAAAAAAACCGCCGGATAAATAGTATTTAATACCACCGCCAACTGTCATTGCCGCATGTTTTTCTTCAATTTTTTCGGCATAGGGGCTGTCCACATCTTGTTTAAAGGTGTAAAAACCAACACCAAAATGGAAGAAAGGAACCAGGGAGTCGGTGGCAATATTATAATCTGCAAATACTTCAAATCCCTGAACCGAGAGTGTGGCCGGTTCCTTGAAAATTCCCAGTTCGGCATTTTTTTTATAGCCTCCTTCATAACCAACACCTATGGTTAGCTTTGGGTTGAAGGTGATTGCCAGGTATGGGAAGTATACAAATCCGCCCTTGCCGTAGAATTCCTGGATCTCTTCATCAGTGACTGTGCGCCAGGCCCCGAATATACCCAATTCTTGTCCCCAGGCCCTATGCTGACCCCAGCTTGCCAATACCAACACAACAAATACGATGCTAAATAATTTATTCTTCATGACTATTTCCTCGCTGGAATATTTTTAATAATAATGATAATACAAAGATGAATGGTTTTCAATCCTGTTTTATTGATATTTTAGCCTATTGAACGATAAAGCAGTACAGATAGCCACTAGAGCTAAATTCTTAAGAAGTAGGAGAATTTAAAAAAGAACCCCAGGGTTTTTTCCAGAGGCTCGTCCTCTTCCTGAAAACGGTCGTATGAGGCTCCCAGATAAAAGACCGTGCCCGGATTCAGCTCGTAGCTGAAGAGCAGGGAGAGGTAGTGGCCCTTGTAATAGTCATTCAATTCATAGATCAAACGGGAGGAGAGGCGGGTGGTATAGAATATGGTGCTTTTCAGCCGTAGAATATTCATTTTCAAGTCCAGGCTGCCGCCGGGCTGGTCGTAAAAATAATAACCGATATAGTTGCAGGTGAGGTTGATCCGTTTTAAAAAATTGAGGCTGCTGAATAGAGAGAGGGAATAACTATAACCCAGGAAGGGATCATCTTCGTCATAATTGATGCTGTCGCCCATTTCCAGGTGGGTGCCAATACTTAAAAATTTGCTCAAATCGATGCGGTATTGCAGGCCATACCCCATCTTGTTGTAGCCCACTCCCTCATACACCTCGTACTCCTTTTTCAACTGTAATTCGAAATTGGAGTTTTTGATGGATTGGCCCCGCAGGGAGAGGCGTAAATTGCGGTCCACGGTTTCACCGCTTTGCCAGTCAAAATTCTGGGTGAAGAAGAGCATGGGGCCCCATTGCCTGAGGGCCGGTTTTTCAGGATAAAAATTGTACCCCGAATAGATATAGTAGCTGCGATAGTCGATGCGGCGGATAAAGCCTAGCTGAGCGTCAAAATCGGGTGAGTATTGATTATAGCCCACACCGGTGAAAAAATTCTTGCCGTGGTAGCCGATACTGGAGTTGAGGGCATTGCCGGTTTGTTCGGGGCTGCTCGAGTAAGTCCCCTGGAATTTGATGGCCAGGTTGTCAAATTTTAAAAAGGTGTCCGCTGCCATTACCAGGTTGGTTTTGCCATTCCACCGTTTGTGGGACATGAATAGACCGACGTGACTCGAATCTTTTACCTGATATTTGTAGCGGAAAACATTTACCTGGGCAAGATCCTCTCCACCCTCGTCAACATCATCAAGGTCCTCATAAGAGGCAGCATCTCGCGAGGATATCAGGCCGAGGCTGGAGCTGCCGAAACGGCCGGTGAATTTTAAGCCCCAATTGGGGCTGTTGATGCGGCGTGAATAAAACAGGCGCATGGGAGTATCAAAGATCTCCTTGGCCTCCAGAAAAAATGGCCGCCTCTCCGGATAAAAGAGGGCATAGCGCTGGTTGACATCAACCCGTCCCTCATCCGCTTCAATTTGTGAAAAATCGGGATTGTAGGTGAAATCCATGGTGGAATTGGTGGTAAAGCCATACTTCATGCTGAGGCCAAGTTCCGCCTTGAGTTTATCATCCGATGTTGCCAATCCTGTCACAGTGGGTGTGAATTCCAGGTTTCGGCCTGATTTGATCCGTTGATTCAACACCAGAGAGGCTGCCTGGCTGAGTAAGCCCCTGATACTGCGGTCGATTTTAACGGATGTGTTGAACTCGCCCTTGCGTACAATAAAGCGGGTCAATATCATGCCCCATTCCTGTTGTTCCCTGCCTGCTTGAAAACGGAGGGATTTAAAGGGGATTTTGCCTTCGACAAAATAACCCCAGGGATAAATTCTTCCCTGTGAATACCAGAAGGCGTCCCAGGAAAAATCCATGTCATGACGGTGATTTTCATCGTCCCTCATGCCATCCATCTGGATGCCATAGGGATTAAAACCAAAAAAAAGACTCCGTCTCCTGGTATTAAAGGTATCAAGGAAGAGGATGACCAGGTCCTAATTGTCCAGGTTTTCCCGGCGGGTAATATTGGCGCGAATGGCCTGTGGCTCGGAGTCGTAACACTTGACGGCAATGTAGAGGTTTTCCCGGTCAAAACCAATGTAGGCAATGGTTTTTTCTGTTGCCGGTTTGCCCCAGCCGGTTTCCGCCTGGTAAAATTTATCGATTTTGGTAAACGAGCTGTACACCGGATCTATTTTGCCGTCAATAACAGGTGGTTTGTCTACAAAATAAGCCTTGATGCGCCCATTTTTTAAAGAGGCGGAAAAGAGCGGCAGGACGATCAGTATATGTAAAAAAATCAGCAGGTGGCAGATGTCCACCGACTAAAAAATAAACACTAATATAATTGTAAAGCTTTAAAAATCGATATCGATTTTTAAAGTTTTAAGTGAACCAACACCAAAAGAATTAGTCTTTTGGTA
>CBFDCH010000192.1:0-5692 GCA_965603235.1 uncultured bacterium
ATCCTCTGATCCTTTTTTAAATCGGTTTTATCGAGTCCCTCATGTGTTTTTTGTATGATTTGCTTTACTTGTGATTTGTTCACATTAGAGAAGTAATGACCGTCCACAACTACAATTGGGCCGCGGGCACATGCTCCCAGACAATTCACCGTGTCTAAGGTAAATTTTTTATCAAGGGTCGTTTCTCCAGCCTGAACACCCAGCTGACTTTGAAATTCTTTTAATATTTGAGGGCTCTGTCGGACATGACATGCTGTTCCCATACAAACCGATATCAGATGGTCACCTCTAGGCTTTAAGCTGAAGTATTTATAAAACGTTGCTACACCATAAATATCAACCATGGAGTGCCGTGTCTTCTTTGCCACAGTTTTTAACGCTTTCTCAGGCAAATAACCATACTGGGATTGTATATCTTCCAAAATTGAAATAACTTCCCCGAATTCGTTTTTATGCTTACTTATGATATTTTCAATTGTAGACATTATCTCCTATCCTTTTTTATTAACATAAACATTGTCTCCAAAAGCCTAAAAATTCTATCTATACTCCTCACAATGCCAGATTCCACCATTTGGCTTTCCCAATTTGCATTCAAATCGGCATTCACAATTTACACAGAGCCCCTTAAACTCTTTGGAATTTTTGGCTGATTTTATGGATTTTATATCACTCTTCAGGATTGGACTGTTAGCCTCCAAGGTTTTGTCTTTATTAATCGGAACAAAATCGTCAAATTGCTCACAAAACCAAACCGGACGGATTTTATTTCCGTGTGATAAACAGATCTTAGCATTATTGCAGGTGGTACAAATATCATTAAATGATGTTATTATGGAATTAATATCAGCCGGTTTTAAATTGTCATCTCTAGTCATCATTGCTTACCTCCTGTTCACAGTGTCAGCATTATTAATGCCAAGTACCAGATTCTGTAGGCGAATCTATAACGATGATCCGCTCAGAGTGCAATTATGAAGATGGAATGATGCGTATGCTCTGGTTTTTGACGGAAAATAACTAATTCTTTTGAAGATTTTATTTTTTTATATCGACTAATTCTTGAGAGAAAAAAGTGGGAGTATTTGTTTCGCTGGGGAGAAATTACCCGGTTAAGACTGGCTTGGTGTGTGGCAGCAAACGCTATTAGTTTTTCAGTTTTTCTCTTAATGTCTTCCGGTCGATTCCGAGTATTTTAGCGGCTTTTGTCTTGTTACCGGCTACACTTTCCAGTACATTATTAATATATTCTGCTTCGACCTCAGCCAAAGTTCTATTATGCCCATGATTGCTGGCAGCGGAAAAACGCATCAATGATGGCAGATCCGGAGTATCTATATACTCTTGTTCACTCATAATTACGAGGCGATGGACGGTATTTTCCAGCTCTCTGGCGTTACCCGGCCAGCTATAGTTTTTCAATTCTTTCAAAGCCTTGTCGCTAAATTTTGGTGCTGACTTACCCAACTCTTTGGCAAATTTATTGGCAAAATACTGAATCATTAGTAAAATATCGTCACCCCTTTCCCGCAGAGGTGGAATTTCAAGGGAGATAACATTCAGACGGTAATATAGATCCTCCCTGAATTCATTTTTTTTTATCAATTCTAATAAATCTTTGTTTGTGGCGGCTACAATGCGAATATTTACTTTTTGTGAACGCCTTGACCCCACCATGCAGACTTCTTTATCCTGTAAAATACGCAATAATTTAACCTGCATAGCGGCACTGGTTTCACTAATTTCATCTAAAAAGATCGTGCCTCCATCTGCTGTTTGAAAGAATCCAGCGCGAGACTCATAAGCACCGGTAAAAGAACCCTTAACATAGCCAAAAAGTTCACTCTCCAGTAAACTTTCCGGTATACCTCCGCAATTCACCGGTACAAACGGTGCTGACGTTCTCCCACTGCAATAATGAATTCCCCGGGCCACAAGTTCCTTGCCAGTGCCACTTTCACCTTTGATGAGTACAGTAGCTGATGTTGATGCAGCCTTTGTCATTGCTTTCAAAACAGTTTTCATTGATTCTGACTCACCAATCAGACCATACGGAGTAGATGTTTTTTTTTGTAATTGGGAGCGTATTGTTCGACGCATAAGGAGTTTATCTAAAGCTTTGCGTACGATAGAATTTAACTCCTCATCGGTAAATGGTTTGGCCAGATACTCTTCAGCTCCAGTTTTTACTGCTTGCACTGCACCCTCAATTGAAGGGTATCCGGTAATTACAACCACTTCGGTATCTCGGAAATTTTCGTTAACATGTCTGATTAAATCGTGTCCACTAACCTTAGGCATCTTGATGTCTGTAATAACCAGGTCTACCGGTGTGGTTTCAAGAACCTTAATCGCATCAGCCACACTGGAGGCAGTAAAGACGCGATATCTCTGGGACAACAAGTTTCTTTTAATTACGTCCAGTGTATTCACGACATCATCAACAACCAGAACACACTCTTTATACTTTGATTGAGCCATATCACTTCTCCTCAATTAAAAGAAATTCAGTCACAGGAAATTGAATGTTGAAGCGGGTTCCCTGGCCGACTTCACTCCAAACATTTATGGTCCCCCCATGGGATGCAACAATTCCATGGACCACTGCCAATCCCAGGCCTGTGCCCTCTCCAATGTCTTTTGTTGTAAAAAACGGGATGAAAATCTGTTTTACAAGTTCTTTCTTTATCCCGATCCCGGTGTCTTCAACAAATAAGGATACATGGTTGTCTGATCCGTGTGTTTTGATTGTTAAAGTTCCTCCGTCGGGCATGGCATGGATGGAATTTACTACAAGATTGACCAGAACTTGCTGTAATTGAGCAGAATCGGCTGTAATTTTTGGCAGGTTGGCTAGGAGTGAGCGCACCACTTCAATCCCTTCCTGATTACACCTGGATTCAAGAAAATAGAGTCCGTCTTCAACCACCTGATTAAGATCAACTTTTATCATTTTTGCCGGTGCTTGCCTGGTAAACAACATTAGCTTTTTTATTACCTCTCTGGAATAGAGGGAAGCAGTAATGATTTTTTCAATATCCATTTTTGCTTGATGGGGGAGTTTGGGACATTTCATTGCCAACTGGGAAAATCCGAGAATATTGCCAAGAGGTTCATTTAACTCATGTGCCACACCAGCGGTAAGCTGCCCAACCGTGGCCAGTCGATCTGCATGACGGAGTTGTCCCTCTAATTTAATTTTATCCCGTTCTGCTTCTTTCCGTTCAATGATTAAAGCAAGCTCCTTGGCAATTGTGTTGATTAAGTGTCTCTCTTCTTTCAGAAAGGGGCCTTCGTCGAGATGAAATTTTTCGATGGTGTACCAGACCTCTACCTGCCCCCGTATTTTATTTTTAACCATGATGTCCGCTTTTTGACAGTGCACCCCAATTTTATACCCCGGCGTTGTATAGCTTACTCCATCAATCAAGATTCGAGCCTGGGTTGTTGATGGGTACTGCCAGGCAGGCGGAAGAAGATTTGCAGTATCATTGAATATATTTTCGAGGGAGGTTCCGTGTTTCTCAACTGCCTGAGAAATTCCATATAAACAGGTTAGTTCCTTAACTCTCTCGCGCAGAGCAGCCTGGGCCCGCTGATTAATTATAACCAGTCCCATGGTTTGGACAAATTCTTCGTAATACTTAATTTCTTCTTTGGTTAAAAAATTTTTCTTCCGGCTCATTATCTGAATTACACCAATTTTGATAATGCCAACATTTATGGGAATGAATAAAATTGATTGATAATTTTTTTTATCAATGTTAAATAGGTATTCAAGGTTTGATTGTGTCTTTATATTTTCCTTATAAAGATCCTCAATGTCATTTATCCATAAACTTCCCGATTTTGTTAACCAGGGTAAATTCGAATCAGGTTTTCCATTAAACAATTCATTATAAAAACTGCAGGTTACGGAGTCTGCGGATCTGGCTTCGATATTTTTATTGCTTTTTTCACTGACAATCCTGAAGGAAAATGAGTTTTTTGAACTTTTTATTTCCTTATATTTATGTTTTTCATTTTCTTTGGTTAACCATAGTATTATTGTGTCACTGTTGGAGAAATCCACCAATATAGAGGAGATTTCTTTAAGAAAATCTATCCAGGGAAAATCACTGGTGGCAAATTCAAGTATCTGATGATATAGTTTTCGGAATTTATTTTCTGTTTCTCTCATTTTAGTAAGTTTGTCTGGCATCTGATTTCTATCTTTAAATTTTACCATATCTTCCTAGAACTGGGAATTATTACTCAATGAGATTTGTCGCCTCTTTAAAGAGAACTCCGGTTTATTGAATTAATTAGTGCTTGTCAGGTTGGTTTGCTGACTAATGGTTGAGTTTCTCCCCGAATCTTGATTCAGTTTTTATATTAGTGGATATCTGGGTCTGAGGTGTCAGAATGTCCATTGGAATAAAAGGAAACATAACCATTCTAGTTATAAAATGTGTGCCAAACTGTGTCACCAGGTAGTGCAGTTTAGTCCAAATTATACAGATAATTGGTTTAATCCAGAAGGGTCCATTTATGCTGAAAACCAGCATTACGGCTTCATGACCCGGTATAATGAGCTTTTTGGGGAAATACTGGTTTTTACCCCTGATGGTATTTTAAGTCTCGTGCGTCTGCCAATTCTGTCACCCAGGCACCCTAAAGGAACCTCCGGTAAATGGGTAATTCAGCAAAAGATTTGCTGAATGTATTTTTTAAAAAGTGGATTTTTGTACCGGCATCAGATATTGGTATGATTTTGTCCAGGCTCCAAATTTGCGCCAGTCTGTTATTATGTCCACCTTAACTTTTAAAAATTTCACGTCATCACGGGTGCATAATAACACCATGCATCTGTGAATACCTTCGATCGTATGTTGCTCCCCCTGGCGCCATATCCAGCCAAAAGAATTGTGAGATTTTAAATAGGCCACCTGGCTCAGATGATCTTTTGCAGGAAAAAACGCCCTGAAAACGGCTGTCACTTTTGAGGCAATAATACCAAGAGGGCCAAGGTGCTGGGAAACCACATCCGCCTTATCCGCTGCTCTGCCTACTCTACCGGCCTGTGTTGAGGTGCGGACCCCGGTTTCACTGGGAAAGATTGAAAGTACCATTGCCGGTTTATCTCCCAGGGTGCTGTTATAACTTCGCAATTTTGAAACTGGTTTACGGTTGGCGTCCAGTCCAATCACTCTTATTTGTAAAGACATTTGCTTCAACTCCGTGACAGTTCGGGCCTTGCCTTGAAGCCTTCCCTGATTTGAGGCTTCAGCCACCATCAATTTGGCGGCAGCGCTCACCGTAAAATAGATGGATGGGAAGGATATTTTTTTGGCCAGCGCGTTTTTACCCACTGTTTCTGCGGATGCACCTTCAATATTACCATTGGGGCCCGGATAAACCAAAAGATAAATATTGGTGGCGTTTCTGAGTTGAGTCAGTGATTTTCGTGAGAAAAGACCCCGTGTTTTTGAATGTGTTTCTCCCTGATCATTTAGCAAATAGGGTTTTTCATCACCCTCCTGTACCTCAACTTGCTGGCCCCAACTTTTTCCAGGATTTAATAAACAAAGAAAGACTAGGCTTAGAATCACTATGCTAATGTTTTTCATGTTTTCTCCCTGATATTTCCCTTAAAAATCATAATTCTTATACTCATTTTATTGGAAATTAATTTTTTTTTCAAATATACGAA
>CBFDCH010000193.1:0-5682 GCA_965603235.1 uncultured bacterium
AATTATCAATTAATCTGGTTTTGCCAATTTTAATTGCTGCAGCTACCAGTGTATTGTCTTGTTTTATTTTTTTTACCGGCCGTAATCTGTCAAGGGTGACGATGTCAACATAATCAATGGTGATACTTTTATCTTTCCCGAGATCTTCTATGATCCCATCCCGGATACGCTGGGCATCATCCTGTCCCTCATTGATCATAAATCGGGCTTTATTAAGGGCTTCGGGGAATTTACGGGCGATCTTTCGCTCCTTCTCCGTCAGATAGTTGTTTCTGGATGATAGGGCCAGGCCATCAGCATCCCTTACAGTGGGTACAATTTTCAGATTTTGGGTCAAGTTCAGGTCTGCCACCATCCGTTTAATGATAATGGCCTGCTGGGCATCCTTTTGACCAAAATAGGCTGTGTCCGGGTTAATGATATTAAAGAGTTTCAATACAATCGTGGTGACCCCTCTGAAGTGATTAGGCCTTGATTTGCCGCACAAGATTTTACCCATTTTTTCAACACTGACATAAGTGAGGTAATCATCCGGATACATATCATCATTGTGGGGAAAGAACAGCACATCCACACCCAGTTTTTGCAGGTCTTTTATATCTCTATTAATATCGCGGGGGTATTGGTTAAAATCTTCAAAAGGCTCAAATTGACTGGGATTTACATATATGGAAACAATAGTAACGTCATTCTCCTTGAGGGAGTGTTCCACTAAACTGAGATGGCCGTGATGAAAAAAACCCATAGTTGGCACAAAACCGATGGTTTTATCCTTAAAATCTGCCAGCGTTGATCGAATGTCAGCAATGGTATTTACTTGTTTCATTTTAAAAATTCATCAATATCTTTATTCAGGTGGTAAGTTTCATCCTCACCCGGGAATTTTCCCTTGTTGATATCACTGATATAATCAGACAGTGCTTTGTGGATGGTTTCATTTAAATTGGCGTACTTGCGCACAAACTTGGGGTGATAAACATTGGTGAAACCAATCAGATCATGGAATACAAGGATCTGGCCGTCACAATATTTACCTGCCCCGATACCAATGGTGGGGATGGTGAGACTCTTACTTATTTTTTTTGCCAGTTCAGTGGGGATGGATTCCAATACAATAGCAAACACTCCCAGCTCTTCGAGTTTGAGCGCATCATCCAGGATTTCCCGGGCATGCCCCTTAAGTTTGCCCTGCACCTTAAAACCGCCAAATTTATGAACCGATTGCGGGGTTAGCCCCAGATGACCCAGAACCGGAATTTCCGTTGCCAGTATGGCTTCGATTACAGCGAACCGGTTCTTGCCGCCTTCCAGTTTTACAGCCTCTGCACCACCCTCCTTGACAAAGCGGATGGCATTGGCAACCGCTTGCTGTGTGGTTACATGATACGATTCAAAGGGCATATCCGCCACTATCAAAGAGACGGGTTCCGCCCTGGCCACCATACGGGTATGGTAGATCATCTCATCCATGGTAACTTTAAGGGTATTTTTGTGGCCCTGTATGACCATGGCCAGTGAATCCCCTATTAGAACCAGATCTATCCCCGCCTGGGAAACAATCTGGGTTGTGGGGTAATCGTAGGAAGTGATGGCTGATATTTTTTCTCCAGCCTTTTTTTTGTTTTTTATAGAGATTATTGTTCTTTTTTCTTCATGCGGGTGCATAGTATCGTGTCCCCTTTTGATGATTCTTTATTTCCTGGACAAGGTTGGCGATATCCTCTTTTTTATCCAGGTCTACCTTTTCCATATTTACCACCAGAAGTGGTGAGTTTTTATAATTAAAAAAGAAATAATTATAGGCTTCAAATACTTCACGCCAATACTCGGTGGGAATATTCTTCTCATATTCAAGTCCTGATTCATGGATTCTGCTCATCATTTCTGCGAAAGATATTTGCAGATAAATCACCAGGTCGTTTTCTACTACATTTTCCGAAAAGATAGTGAAAATCTTTTTATATAATTCAAGTTCCTCATCATTTAATACCAGGTGGGCGTAAATACCGTCACGGAAAAAAATATAATCCAAAATGGTGGTTTTATGAAACAATCCTTTCTGATTGAGTTCCATTTGCTGCGCATACCTGTTCAATAAAAAAATGAGCTGTGTTTTTAGAGCCAGTGGATTATTGTCCAGGTCCAAAGAAGAATAAAATGGTTCCAGAAATGGATTGTCTCTGTTGTCAAGTATCAGCCTGGCTTGAAACTCCGTGGCCAGAATCTCAGCCAGCCGTGTTTTACCAGATTTAATCAGGCCGTCAACCACAATGTTTTTAAACTCGATCATGGATGGAAATTATATCATTTATCATAGACCATGTAAAATGATATCCCCCCCCTGTTTGTATTGTTGTTAATCCTATTTTTTCTTCATTATAATTTGTTTAATGCGGTTTTTTGATATCCGGTGATGGTCCTTAAAGTAGGTATATAAATCATCCAATGAGTTTATTTCCGGCCCGGGATCAGCATTGACTGTAGTACTTTGTCCGCCGATTACCACCACCAATTCACCTAAAAGTAGCTCATCTTCCAGCACCTGGTCACTCTCTTCCAGGTTTCCCCGAATGACAGTTTCATTTATTTTACTGATCTCTTTGACAACTACAAAAGGACGGTTTGCCAGAACCTCGCCGGCATTTTTTAAGAATGAAACCACTCGCTTGGCAGATTCATAAAATATCAATGTATAGGGCATTGACGAGAGACTTTTCAGCAATCGTACCAATTCACCCTTTTTTCTGGGAGGAAAACCGAGAAAGACAAAGGAATCGGGAGTGATACCGGAAACCACCAGCCCCGGCAAAAAGGCACAGGGACCAGGCAAGCCCACCACCTTAATTCCAGCGGTAATAGCCCTTTGTACCAGATAAAAACCGGGATCCGAAACCAGTGGTGTCCCTGAATCTGATACCAGGGCACCATTCTGTGTTTTCAGCATCTTCAAGATTTGCACAGTTTTTTCTTGCTCCCGGTGTTTATAGTAACTGACAAGCCGTTTGTGTATGCCCAGGTGGGTTAATAGTTTTCGGGAGTGGCGTGTATCCTCGGCAATGATAAAATCTACCTCTTTTAAAATTTCGATAGCTCGCAGGGTGATATCTTTGAGATTACCAATAGGAGTGGGTACAATGTAAAGGGTTGTCATGCCTTCTCTTTTTGCCTTGATATTATTTATCCCAATCCCTCAAATACCTGAAATCAATGCCAATGGTGCGATTATGAATCTTGGCAATGGGTGGCAGCGTTCGTTTGTATTGTGAGGCAACAATCATTGCCTTTATTTTGGCGATTACCGAGGCTGAATATCCCTGCTTAAGCAGATCCTGTTCGCTGTATTTCAAATCGATGAGCTCATAGAGAATCTTGTCCAAATCCTTATAAGGGATGCCGATCTCATCTTCATCTGTCTGATTTCGCCACAGATCGGCTGATGGGGGTTTGCGGATAATTTCAGGGGGTATGGCAAGGTGTTCTGCCAGGCCAAAAACCTGGGTCTTATAAAGATCGCCAATCGGGAAAAAAGCGGCAGCATTGTCACCGTAAATGGTTGAGTAGCCGATCAACAATTCACTTTTATTGGCAGCTCCAATCACCAGGGCATTTTTACGGATTGAATGATCATACAGAATCGACATCCTTTCCCTGGCACATTTATTGCCGATTAGCAATTTGTCGGTTTTGTAAAACCGGCTGAAATAGGCATCAATCTGGGGAGAAATATCTATAATCTCAAAGGCGATATTAAGGGTTTGGCATAACAATTTGCCATGCTCCGTACTCTTATCAGCAGATGTTTTATAGGGCATTAACAGGCCAAAGGTATGATCAGATCCCAGGGCCCGCTGAACCAGGGCCAAAACAACCGCTGAATCTATGCCGCCGGAAACGCCGACAATTCCATTTTTGAAGTTATTTTTATAAACACTGTCACGGATAAAATTAACGATGTGCTTCTCAACCACATGATAGTCAGCTTCTAACATTTAAAATCCTGCTTAACTCGTTATATATTAATTCCGGATTGTCATCCCTCAGGTAATTGCCAGACAACCTTGCTCTCCGGACATCCGCCAGATCCACGGTCACATCCAACCGGTCATCCTCCATGTACGCGGCTTTTTTCTCGATACCCCTTCCTGCCCTGGCAAAAAATGATCCGCCGCCAAATCCCACACCATCCTCAAAACCACTGCGATTAACAAAGACATAATGCAGCTGGAAAAAAAGTGCGAATACATCTCCCATAGTTTCCCACATTTTAAAGGAAGTAAATCCTTGATCATTGATGTCGCGGTGGGGACTATTGGAAATACCGATAATGAAATCGGCCTGCTGTTGAAAATAGAGATATGCATGTACCGGAAAAAGTATCTCGCGGCAAATCAGCAGTCCCAATTTGTAACCGTTAATTTTAAAGACCTCGAACTTTGACCCTGCCTTAAATATTTTGGCTTCAGAGAACATACCGAAATTAGGCAATTGCACCTTCCTATGCAGATGAACCAACTTGCCATTGGCCAGATAAAATGCACAATTATGGATGATTCCAGGCACCTCTTCATAGGGTGCTCCAAAAACAATATTAATCTGAGTGCTCAATTCTCTTAAGGTGTTGAGGATTGAATCATCCGGGTTAAGGGATACATCGGAAACCAGGTCTTTCAATTGATAACCGGTAATACTTAACTCTGGAAAGATTATCAAGTCAATTTTATCGGTTATGGCCTGTTTAATCTGCTGGACATGAAAATCCATATTCGCTTTTACATTACCCAGTTTAGGGCTGAATTGTATGCCTCTAACCTTCATTTTTCCAGGAGCAAATATAACATACCGCAGCTATTTAAGCAAGCCTCGAGAGAAGAGAACATCTCCCCCAAATCTCATCTCTCCAAATCTAGATCTCTGAATGGTGAGAGTGTGATAAATTTAAATTAAAATCAAGTGGACAGGCGACGAATTCTTGTATTCACTGGTGAAATGTAAAATCTCCTTCATTTCTAATCTCATATATATCTAATCTCTCGAAATCAGGGAGATGTGATTTGTAAAATTAAAACGGTGATTGTCGAGAATTTTGCTATTATGAATGAATTTATCATTTGAACGGAACTAAAATAGTTGAACAAAATGGTGATTGGTCCCCGTTGGGGGAAAAAACCCGGCTGTTTGAGCGAGCGAGGCGTTCATGGGAAACGCGAGCGAGTTAAGGGTTTTTAAATCTAACCATTTTGTGTCCCCCCCAGGGGCAACAACATACTTGTGGAGTGAAAAGATAAATTCATGAGTACAGAGACAAAAAAGGGAACAGGCGGCTGCCCGATAGATACCGGAAATATATCACAGCAATGATGGGTGGGTGGGCTGGAAATTTTGACAAGGATATTGAGTTCTGGTAAATTCAAGATGTTATGCGAAAACATGGTTTAACTCTTTTAATATTATACCTGTTTACTACCATAATCTTTGCTCTACCTGAGAACCAGAAACCTGCCACTGAATCATATTTTAAATTAGACAATGGCCTGAAGGTTCTCCTCAGACACCGGCCCCACACCCCACTGGTTAATGTTGTATTTGCCATTGGGGTCGGTTCCCGGGATGACAGCAAATCCTCAGGTGGCCTGGTTCATCTGCTGGAACATCTTATGCTTTTGGGAAGCACCCAAAATTTCT
>CBFDCH010000194.1:0-5671 GCA_965603235.1 uncultured bacterium
CGTAGAGTGTAACACAGGGTGTGATTACCTCAATAAAAGAGAATCCCCGGTGATTGAGGGCCTCTTGAATCGAGTTGCTGACCCGGCGAAGGTGGAGGGCGGTCCAGCGGGCCACATATGTGGCTCCGGCTGCGTCTGCCAGGTAAGGGAGACTGAAAGTACCTTCAAAGTTACCGTAGGGGGCAGTGGAGGCATTGGCCGTTTTTGGTGTGGTGGGTGCAACCTGACCGCCAGTCATGGCATAGTTAAAATTGTTGACGCAAATCACCACCAGATCCATATTTCGGCGGGCAGCATGAATGAAATGGTTTCCTCCGATACCGGTCAGATCTCCGTCCCCGCTGAAAACCACGACCTTCATGTCAGGATTGGCCAGCTTCAGGCCGGTGGCAAAAGGAATGGCCCTGCCGTGAGTGGTATGGAAGGAATCGAGCTTAACGTAGCCGGCAACCCTGCCCGTACAGCCAATACCAGAGACAACTGCAACTTTATCCAGATCAAGCTCACTCTTTTTTAAGGCTTCGGCAAAAGAGGTAACCACTGTACCAATACCGCATCCGGGGCACCAGATGTGGGGGATGCGGTCCATCCTTAAGAGTCCCTCCATCGGGTTCTTTTCGTCAAGTTGATCTTCTTTTTTCATTTCGCTGCCTCCTTGATGGCTTTCAGTATCTCTTCCGGATCGTGCACCCACCCACCGCAATGAGGCACGCTAATTACCTTTGCTTGTCCCGCCGCGCACCGTTCAACCTCCAAAACAATCTGACCGTAATTGAGCTCTGGTACTACAAAAGCCTTTACCTTTTTAGCCAGTTCCTTAATCCGTTCCTCGGCAAAGGGCCAGATGGTTATCAACCTCATGGTGCCGACTTTAATTCCAGCTTGTTTGGCTTGCTGAACGGCCCGGAAAGCGACCCTGGATGTGATGCCATATGATATGACAACAACATCTGCATTGTCTATGTCCTCTTCATCCAATTTTATGATTTTATCAGCATTGTCCTTTATTTTATGAACCAGGTGTTTGACACAAATTTCCTGTTGCTCTGCGTTGAGGTTGGGATATCCCCTCTCATCGTGAGTGAGCCCGGTGGTATGGAAACGGTAGCCATCTCCAGCTTTAACCAGAAACGGGATACCGTCTTTATCATCCTTGTAGGGTAGATATTTCTCCTTTGGACCCTTATACCATTTTCTTTCAACCACGCTAATTTCATCCGCAGATGGAATGGTAACTTTCTCATGCATATGGCCCACACACTCATCAGTCATGATGAAAGTGGGTACACGATAGGTTTCAGCAAGGTTAAACGCTTCAATGGTCAGATCAAAACACTCCTGAGGAGAATCCGGTGAGAGGGCAATAATCTCGTAATCACCATGAGATCCCCACCGAGCCTGCATCATATCCTGTTGGCCGACTTGGGTGGGTAACCCGGTTGAAGGGCCGCCACGTTGTACATTGGCGATCACCAGAGGTGTTTCCATCATACAGGCCAGCCCGATATTTTCCATCATCAGGGAAAATCCGGGACCGGATGTGACAGTCATCACCTTCTGGCCTCCCCACACTGCGCCAATCAGGGCAGCTATTGAGGCAATTTCATCCTCCATTTGAATAAATACACCGCCAACCTTGGGGATTCTTTCGGAGAATCGTTCAGCTGTTTCGGTTGATGGGGTGATAGGGTAGCCGGCAAAAAAGCGGCAGCCTGCTGCCAATGCACCTTCAGCCAGTGCATAATCGCCATCAAGAAAATGAGATCCAGTTAATACCCCTTTAGGGTCTGCTTTCACCTTTTTCACCTTTTTCCTCCTGTTGTTTTTTTGTTACAAAGATGGCGTATTCAGGGCATATGCTCTGACATAGCTGGCAATAACAACAAAGATCCTCTGCAATCACCTTGGGGGGATGGTATCCTTTCTTGTTAAATTCTTCGGATAGTTCCAGCACATCTTTGGGACAATATTCCACGCAAAAGCCACAGCCCTTGCACCGGTCCTTATTAATATGAATTATTCCTTTTATTGGTTTTAGCTCACCAAAATAAGTCATGGCTTCCTCAAATGAGTCCTTTTTCTTTTAGTATGGGTTTGGGATTGATATAATTCATCTCCAAACCCAGTTCTTTTGTTTCACAACCCAGGGCCAGGGCCATAAGTTGAGTAAAATAGAGAACCGGTATATGTTTAAATTCGGGATATTTTTGCACTGTATTCTTTTGGCGCTGGTCCAGATTAAAGGCGCAAAGGGGGCAGCTGACCACAACCACTTCCGCTCCCAATCCTCTGGCGGATGTGAGAATCTGGTTGGCGCGGTCGGCAACAATCTCAGGTTTTTCTACGGTTTGGTAAGCGCCGCAACATTCGGTCTTATATGGAAAATCAACGGGTTCTGCACCCAAACATGCCAATAAATCCTCCAGGATAGTGGGATTCTCCACATCGTCAAGGCCAATCTCCTTCGGCCTCACCAGGTAGCAGCCATAGTAGCTGGCAACCTTCAGGTTAGCCAAAGGTTTGCTTACTTTCTCCTTGATCCCTTGAAAAGTAATTTCATTCTTCAGGATTTCCAGAGGGTGAAGAACCTTCACCTCCCCGTGGTACTCAACGGTTTCCTTATACATAAAACTATTGATTTTTTCCATACTTTCAGGATCTGATTTTACCCGCTCGTTGGCGCGCTTAAGGGTGTTGTAGCACATGGCACAGGGTGTCATTACCGTATCATGGTCGCTTTCCTTCACCCGCAGCAGGTTTCTGATAGGAGCGATATGGTGCATCAGGTCATCAGTAGCCAACGAAAATACAGTTCCACAACAATTCCATCTGGAGATTTCCTCGACTTCAATTCCCAGTTTTCCCATACTGCACAGGGTTGAAGTCTCGAAGTTTGCTGCGTTGTTTTTTAGGGTACAACCCGGATAATAACTAATCTTCATATTGGGTCCTTGCAAAATTTGACGTTTGCTGATTTAAAGTCATTTTATCAGGAGGTAAATTTTCTGAAACAACTGATTAAGGCGATGGGTGGAACTTCAGCTTTTTGCTCGTCGGTCAATTTTTTGACCTCCACATGTTCCAATCCTTTTCTCAGGATAATCTGGCGGATGGCTTCAATCACCTCGGCAATGTTGATCCCTTTGGGGCACCTGGCATTGCAGGTCATACATGAGGCGCAAACCCAGATAGACTTGGCTTTGAGTAGTTCTTCGCTTTGTCCCAATTGAGCCAGGCGAATAATTTGATTGGGAAGAATATCCATGTCAGAAACTGCAGGGCAGCCGGCAGAGCATTTACCACATTGGTAGCAAGCGAGCAGGTTCTGCCCGCTCAATTCCTGGACCTTTAAAACAAAAGGGTCTTTGATGTTTTTCTTTGATAATTTTATTCTCATAATAAATCTCTTGGTCCTCAGGTTCGAGGAAAAGATGTCCTTAACGGTTTATTAACAGGTGATATTATTATTGTTGTTTTGTGAGGGCAATCGGTACTCAAAAAAAATTGTTTTTTCGGGACCTCCCCACTATGGAAGACTTTGGAATTGAAACAGTTAATCTTAATTGTTTCTGATTTTAACATGATTCATATAAGGGGACATTTAAACATGGAAATCGGTATTTGTCAACAAAAAATAATTTTTTTTTATTATTTCTTTATCGGCGATTTCACCAACCGATTTGGGTTATAAAAAGTATCAAAATTTTACCCATTCTGCGTCATTTTTCGTCCGTTACAATCAGGTTCAATGAATCCTTGGCTACGCCCTTTGAAAATATAAATTTAGAAGTGTCGGATATCCATAGGTAAAAATTGACAATGTGTTTTTCATATGTTAATTAAAGAGGTAGAAATGAGGTGATATGATGGATAAAAATAGCAATGATAATATGTCGGCCCTCTCCCAGTTGGAGGATAAAATTCATGCGTTGAATTCCAGAGGGAAGGTCAGGGCAGCGATCAGAGCCTGCCAGAAATATATGGAGATGGAGCAAAACAATCCCAATATCCTGCGGCTGGCAGGAAAGCTGAAATTTAAAATTGGCGACATGAAAGGTGCCATTGATCATCTGAACAAAGCGGTGAGTTTAAAACCCGATTTTCCCGATGCTTTTTACAACCTTGGCGTTTGTTATTACCACTATTCCCAGTTTAAAAAGGCAATTGCAAGTTTGAACAAGTGCCTTGAGCTGGACCCTCAATTCAATATGGCTTACTACATTTTGGGACTGACCTATTATCACAAGGGGGAGAGTCAGCAGTCAATCACCTCTTTTAAAAAATTGCTTCAAAAACACTCCACTTCAATGGCGGCTCATTACCATCTGGGAACGATATACAACTCTATGGAGGAGTATGAAAAAGCAATCCCTCACTTTACCAAGCTGATTGATTTTCATGCCGAAAGTGAGGCGGTGCTGTATCATTTTGGGGTGGCTCTATTTAAAACCGGAAAATTTTCAGAATCTGTTAAAATGTTTCGCAAAGCCCTGGAGCTCAATCCCAACGACAAGCGATCCGAGAATATGTTGAAATTGGTATTTAACGTCCCCGGTTATGGTTGATTCAGGCTGAACTTCAAAAAATTAATTATCATTGGCAACGCTTGATTCCCGTACTGACTGGTTTCATCCACGTCAAAGGGAGATAAATTTAAGGTTCAGGTTTTTTTGGTAAAAGAGAACTTTACGGTGTTGACTTGTCTGGATGAATATACTAAGATGAGGCATGAAAATTTTCACCTTTGCAGGCTGGTCTAATAGTGGAAAAACGAGGTTGATTGCTGAACTCATAAAAATGCTAAAAGAGAGGGGAAAAAAAGTAATTTCAGTAAAAAAAGTACACCATACCTACCATTTGCAGGCTGATACAAAAGATAGCAGCCAATTTCTGAACGCAGGTGCAGATGAGGTTTATCTGGTGGCTGAGGGCGAGATCATTAATATGAGGCGGGTAGAAACGTCGGAAATGATACTGCCATTACTGAAAAACCATCCCTTGAATCCTGATTTTGTTCTTATGGAAGGTTTTTATCATGAAACCGTTCCACTCATCGAAGTCTGGGATTCCAGCGTTGAAGGAGAGACCAAATTTGCCTTGGAAAAACTCACCGCCATTGTTTCAGACCAACAGGTGGAAGGAAATATCCCCTGTTTTCCAAAAAATGAGACCCTGGCTCTGGTGAAATTTATGGAGGAGTATAATGGATAAAAAAGTAAATGTAAGTGTCAACGGGGAAGAAGTCACCTTGAATCCGTTTGTGCAAACGGTTTTCACCAATGTAATCACAGCATTGCTGGGTTCGCTGGATGGTTTACCTGCCACTATTGATAACATTGATATTAAAATCGAAAAAACTTAAAAGGAGTTTCAAAAACAATGAAGTATCTGGAAGTTTATAATGACAAGTGTATCGGCTGTAATACCTGTATGTCAGCATGTTCCAAGCTTTATTTCAAAGAAGACAATTTCGACAAGTCGCGGATCCAGGTTTATTCTGAAGGAGAAGATAACTTCAGGCTCAGTGTCTGCAATCAGTGCCAAACCTGCGTGGCCGAATGTCCGGTGCAGGCATTAACAGTCAACAAGCTCGGTGTGGTTATGGTAAACAAAAATGTATGTATTGGCTGCCTGGCATGTGTGGCGGTTTGTCCTACCGATAACATGCGGT
>CBFDCH010000195.1:0-5668 GCA_965603235.1 uncultured bacterium
GATTCTTGCCCCCGAACCTTCGGGGCCAAGGATGAAATTCAGCCAGCAACTTATTGCCCAGTATTTCAGAAATATTTCTTTGATCCTGATTTGGATAGAGCATCATCTTCTCCGAACAACCCTGGCAGATAATATATTTCATATTCTCCACAATTCCCAGAATTTTTGTCTTGGTAGAGTTGAACATATCGATCATTTTTCTGACATCAGCAATTGAGGCTTCCTGGGGCGTTGTTACAATGATTGCAGCGGTCAATCCTGCTTTCTGAATGATTGAAAGGGGAACATCCCCGGTTCCCGGGGGCAAATCAATTATCAATACATCCAGATCATCCCCCCACTCCACTTCATCCAGAAATTGGGTGATCAGCTTGTGTGCCAGGGGGCCTCTCCAGATTAAGGCCTTTTCATTGGCAGTAATAAAGCCAATGGACATAACTTTTAAACCATATTTTTCAATAGGAATTATTTTTGTGTTGTTTGAGACGGCCTGTTCCTTTTCCAGTCCCAGCATAAGGGGGACGTTGGGTCCGTAAACATCCGCATCCAGCAGTCCCACTTTTTTCCCATTTTCTGCCAGAGACAAGGCAAGATTTATGGTAACGGTTGATTTGCCCACTCCACCCTTGCCGCTTGCAACTGCAATTACCGCCTTGGCGATTGGTTTTTTTGGTTTCTCCTCCGGAGCCTTTTTATCTGTCATTTTTCCTCCACTTTAAATTGGCCTGAACATTCAGTTCATCCTGCAAATTTTTTTGATTTTCTTCTCTCATAATTACTGACCGCCTGGTGAAGAGCGGTGATTCCCAACAAAGAGCAATGTTTTTTGGGTTCAGGAATTCCTCCCAGGGCTTCAATTACATCATTATCTGTTATCAGTTTGACCTCTTCAATGGTTCTCCCCTTGGCCAACACAGTCATCATGCTGCTGGTAGCAATCGCACCGGGACATCCAAACGACTTAAATTTGATATCCACAATCCTGTCTGATTCAACTTTTATCCATAAATATAATTGATCACCACATGCCGAATCACCGGTTATTGAAAACCCATTGTACTGGTCTTCAGATAGCTCACCAATATTGCGGGGATTAAAAAAATGATCCATCACATTAATGTTATATTGGTACGCTGATTTTTCACCAGTGCTAAGGCTTGCCTTCTCCTTCATCCACTACACTCCCTTGTCCCGCCTGCATCCACCTCCTGATGAGCAGGGAGGGCTGTCACATTTTTCATCTCTGCCACAACATGTCCTGCCTTGTGTTGACGAATCAGCTTTTACTATTACACCGGGCACAGAAAATTGTTTATGAACATCTTTTGATCCACAGGAGCTGCAGACGATTTGCTGCTCCTTAGATGATCTAACCAGAATTTCACTAACCTCGCTACAATCCTGACACTTGTATTCATATATTGGCATGACACTCCTCTGGCGGTCCTAATTATATTGCTCCATTATTTTTCGGTCTTCCTTCATTAGGAATCCAGCCATTTTATCCATTGACATACCCTTCCAAAAAGGCAGGTCGTTATGGGTCTCAAAATATTTCAATGGTATGGGATGTGTCCCTACCACAACTTCAAGGCCATACTTTTTAACAATAAACTCCTTGAATTGTTTGATACGCGGGCATGGCGGATAACCGACAACAAGCCCGGTTGCCAGGTGGATCACTTGCGCCCCGTTGTTTTTCATCTCTTCCGGAACATACTCGATATTTCCTCCAGGACAACCACCACAATATGAATACCCCACAATTTGTACATCTTCATCCCTGGGGTAAATCGAGAATCCCCCAACCCTCTCCTGCAACGCCCGGAAACATTTACCGCCTCCGCAATTTTGATATCTGCCGCAAATTATAATTCCAATTTTTTTCACGAGAGTTTCTCCTCCTTGCAGCCATTTATTTAATGGTCGCAGATATTATCACCCGTTTCTAGGCTTCCTGCCAGGTATTGGGAAACAATTTTGTTGGGCGCTTCGGCTTGAGCCCCGATGATCACTTTTATATTTTGATCTTCAAAAAGACCCACCGCTCTTTGTCCCATTCCGCCGGCAATAATTACCTGTACACCCTGCTCTTTCAGCCATGCCGGAAAAGCACCCGGTTCATGGGGGGGTGGAGTCAGATAATCCACCTCTGTAATTTTGCTGCCAGCCACATCAATAATGGCAAATTTTTCACAATGACCAAAATGGGCACATAACTTTCCTCCCTGGGTTGGGATAGCAAATCTCATTTTATATTCCTCCTGTTTTTATATTTTATCTAAAGATTTTAAAAACGTATTGGCTTTATGTGACAAATGAAAATCAACCACTTCAATTTCAATATTTTTTATATTTTCAATTTTCAATAGAGCTTTTTTAATAGATAAAGCCAGCTGAATACCCAGGGGACAATTATGAACAGTGGGTTTGAATTTCATTTTGACGGTTTTTTCCCCCTCATTAATGTTAATATCATAGACAAGTTTTAAAGAATAGACATCCTGTCTCAGTCCAGGATCATTTATTGTTTTCAACGTAGCAATGACCTGCTGTTTTAAAGTCATAACGAATCCTGTTCAATAATTTCTTTTATTTTCACTATTTCAGTGTACAGAGATTTACACTTTCTAAACGGTATGCTGCTTTCGGCTATCTCTCTCATAATGCAATCCGAATGTGGTATCCTGGCAAAAACCTTTATTCCCTTTTTTTCGGCAAATTCTTCAATTTTTTTTGTGTTGTGCAAATTGATATCAAAACGATTGATCACAATGCCCGCGGGTATGTTAAAGTGTTCTGTTAATCCATAGATCCTTTCAAAATCACTAATACCGGAAACTGTTGGTTCAGTGACAATGATGGCCAGGTCACTCCCTGAGATGGCTGCGATTACCGGACAACCAATACCAGGGGGACCATCGATCAATATTGTTTTTATTTTTTTCTCCCTTGCCATAAGATTTGCCTGGTGTCTCACCATAGTAACCAGATTGCCGGAATTTTCAGCTCCCGGAATAAGTCTGGCATAAGCGAAATCTCCCCATTCGGTACCAGCAGTAAACCACTCGCCAACTATCTGTTCGTTCATCTCTATGGCATTCACCGGGCAGGCAATCTTACAGAGACCACATCCATCACAGGATATATCATCGATTTTATAAGCATTGGTTTGATGATCAATGGCATTAAACCGGCACAATTCCTGGCAAAGACCGCAGGAGGTGCAAACATCCGTGTCAATAGAGGCAATGGGTTTACCCCTGAATTTACTCCCCTTAATATTTTCAGGCTTTAACAAAATGTGAAGGTTGGCAGCATCAACATCGGCATCGGCAATAATTTTATTACCCAAAGCTTCAGCCAGGCAGGCCGTTATGGTAGTTTTCCCCGTCCCCCCCTTGCCGCTGACCACCACAATTTCCTTTTTATTCTTCATTGTCCTTGATTCTCTGTAACACTCTCTTAAACTCTTCTTTAAATTTAGGCTGGTGCTGAACCAGCGGGATCCCTTTGGAGTATGCTTTCTGTATCTCCAATAAGTAAGGAATTCGTTGTAGAACAGGGATATTAACTTCCCTGGCAAATTGATCAATAATGTTATTTTCTCCAGTATCCTTATTTATAATAATCCCTGCCTTAATCTGAAGATCTTTCACTATTTCAATTGTTAATTTTAAATCACTTAATCCAAAAGGAGTGGGTTCTGTTACCAGTACGACATAATCGCTCCCTTTTAAACTCTCAACAACAGGACAGGATGTTCCCGGAGCCGAATCAACAATAAACAGGCCGTCGCCTTTTAAGTACTTGTTGATAATGCCGCTTATCAACGGTACACCCGAAGGGTGTCCCACATTAAGCCTGCCTTCAATAAATTTAACCTGACCCGTTTCTCCAATACTGATGTTGCCAATCACCTTGTCAACTTCTTTGATAGCCCCTTCCTCTGGACACACATAGGCACAAACACCGCAGGAATGGCACAAATCATCAAAAAACATGGTTTCCCGCAATTCAGGAATGATAGTTAACGCATTGTACAGACAGGAATTTGAGCATTTTTCACAAAAGGTACATTTATCCTTGTCTATTTGAGGAACCAAAACTTTGTACTGATGGATGGCGTTAATCCGTGGGTGAAGGAATAAAGAACCGTTAGGCTCCTCAACATCAAGGTCCACATAAGTGCATTTGTCAGCGCTTAGGGCCAGGGATGTTGATATTAATGTTTTTCCGGTCCCTCCCTTACCCGAGGCAATAGCGATATACATGGATAATTGCTTTTTTACTGTTGTCGGTAATTTTTAATTGCCTCTGCCGCTGTACAATTTTCAGCTTTAAAAAACTCAATTTTTCCCTGCCGAAGAATTGAATCTGCCTTGGGTCCCGGTTGAGCACCAATAGCCAGTTGACAACCGCTCTGAATGACCTGGTTGCTCACGGCAATCCCTACACCCTGAGCCCCACTTTTATGCTGGTTTTCTTCAATCGACACTACTTGATCGGTATCCAGATCATAAACCAAAAAATAACCGGCTCTGCCAAACCGGTCATCCACTTCAGAATCAACTCCCTTACTGTTCTTAACAGCTATAAACGCTTTCATTTTTTCTCCTTATATTTGTTATCTGATGTTTACCTTTTTCAATAAAAAAACGGGTCTTCTCAATCTTGGCCATTTCCTGTTGAAATGGAGTCATTATTGCGAAACATAGAGAATTATTGTTGGTTCCAAAATTAAATTTCACAAACTTAGCCAGTGTACCTGAAGGTCCCAAATCAAGGTAACTATAATTTATGTTTTTACTTAGGTGACAAAGAATTTCTCTGAACAAAATCGGCTTTCTAATCACATCCCAAAAGTAGAATTGAGATACATCCTGCAGAATACAATTATTTGAACTTGAAATTATCGGTATTTTCGGTTTTGAAAAGGTCAGGTTATGTAAGTAGTTAATATACTCATCATAAGCCGGATCAATGGCTGATGAGTGAAATCCAAGGGTTACCGGTAATTGCCAGAAAATTATCCCTCGCTTTCTCAAGAAGCTTTTAATTTTGTCCAGACCTGCGGTCTTACCGGAAATAATGAAATGAGAATTATAATTAATAGAAACCAGATCACTGTTTTCCCTTAAACAAGCTTCATTTTCATAGACAGTGGGATTGGAAAGGATGGCTAGCATACCGCCCTGTTTACAGTTTTTCTTTAGAATAACAGCCTGTTGAACAATAGCGTCTACAATCTCATCGATATCCATAATACCCGCGACTGCAGCCCCGGTAAATTCTCCCAGACTGGATCCCCATACATAATCAGGCTCAATTCCCATTTCCATTAAAACCATTGCCAGCGAATATTCCACCATAAAAATGGCTGGATGGGTGACTGATAAATCATCAAAGGTATCAGTAAAATTCTTTGTTGTATCATATAGATTGTCAATAATGGAGATCCCGCTCTTGTTTTTTATAATATCATTCAATTGGGTCATGGTTTTTCTAAATGTGAAATTTGATTGAAAAAGACTTTTTCCCATTTGATAATATTGGCTTCCTTGTCCGGAAAACATAAAAATCGTTTGAGGCTTCATGTTAAATTCACCAACAAATTCTACTCACCACCTTTTTTTCTTCGTCTAACCCGTTTGCCATTTTTTTTGCT
>CBFDCH010000196.1:0-5646 GCA_965603235.1 uncultured bacterium
TCTGTTTTTCTGCTTTCTTTTTGCCTTTAAAAACCTCTATCGAGTAACTCATGGTCTGGAAGGTATAAAAAGAAATGCCAACGGGTAATAATACACTGAGCGTGGGCATCTGAACCTCAATGCCAATCAGTCGCATCATCACAGATGTACTATCGATAAAGAAATTAAAATATTTAAATAAAAAAAGGAGGCCAAGGTTGGTGCAAATACTTACAAGCAACCACTTAATCCTGCTCTTCTTAGTGTCCGCCTTCTCCATAAAACGGGCAGCAAAATAATCGACCAGCGTGGATATCAAAATCAGGACAATGTATTCAATCCGCCAGAACATATAAAAAATATAACTGGCGGAAAGGAGGTGGTACTTTCGAAACCGGTGGGGAATGAGGTAAAAAATTGCTATTACCACAGGAAAAAAGACCAGGAAGGCAATAGAATTAAAGAGCACCTAAGTTACCTCAATCAATATTTTTCAAAACCGTCTTTATAACAGAATTTAGCATTCTAAAATCCATGAGAAAAAAGTTTAATCTAAAAGTGGAAAAAGTGCAATAACAAAAATATGATAAGTCCCTGGCGCCAGCTTTATGATTTATAGTACTCCAGGAAAACGGAATTGGGCGTTTGCGATCTGGTTTTTTATCTCATTGTTATTTTTCATTCTATCCAATAGATCACTATAAAGGGCGCCGCGGTGCCTGCTTCGGATGGCTGAGTAGGTATCACTCTTAATCCTGGAGATGTTGGCCAGCCGTTGCTCTGGTGGTGGCCTTTATGGGCCTGGCTGCTATTCAATTATTTTTTGTTTATCAAACCTTTAAAAGACATTTTTTTGATAGAAACGGTCTTTAATCCATCATCTTGATTGTTGTGGTCTCCTTGTTATCCCATCAATTGCTGGGAATTTCTCAGGTTTTAGCCATTTCCCTCTATCTTCTGGGTGGATGGGCACTTTATGTTACAGCCCTTAAGAAAAACGAAAGAAAAGAGATTCTTTGGTCCTTAAGATCTTTAAGGAAAAAGGGATTATCAAAGGAAGTCATCCCATTGAGTTGAGGGTGTACTGGTGGACCAGGATGTAAATTTTCATACTGGCTGAAAAATTTTCGGTCTGGTATTATATTAAAGTAACAGGTTTTTTAAAGGAGGTTTTAGGTGGAGGAAAAAATCATGTTTAAGCGAATTTGTATCCTATTTTTTATCTGTTTTTTTTCTATAACAACCGGGATTAAGGCCTGGAACACACCTGGATCAAAGGAAACCAAAGGGTACCTGCTGATTAACGGTAAAAAGGCCGGCTGGGTGACATCATATTTTGCCAACATGGCCAGACCCAGCGGTTATACCCGTCATGATGCCGGCCATGCATATATTTTAGAACGGGCGATTGAGATTCTGAGACATGATAATTTGCATAATTGGGCCGATATGGCTGTCAGCTATCTTCCCCATTTAACCAGTGGATCCCGACATGCGGACGCTTACAAGGGACGCATTTTGATCCGCTTGGAGCTGGAGTTGTTGTGGGGCCTCATCACAGCAGAATCGTGGGAGTGGGACCTCACCTGTGCCGGGGGATGCGAACATTACCACAATTGCAACAAAAATGAGGGTTTGGACCTCACTGCCTGGAGTATTTTGGCAGATGCAGCCGATTACCTGGTTAAAATCATCACTATTTTCGGACCGCGGAATTGGACTTTCGGTCTGGTTGACCTCGATGTGGATGTGATTCCTGATATCAAATCCCATTACCCTTCCGGTGTCCATCTGTGCCAGGTCCACTTCAATAATGCGGTAAAAGCCTGGAACCTTCAATTAAAGTGGCCCCAGCGCACCTATCTGGAGAGTGCCATGTATGAATTGGGCTGGGCCTGCCACCTAATGCAGGATTTAACCGTGGCCCAACATTTGCACAACATGTTTATCGGCGGTCATGCTGACTACGAAGATTTTGGGGACGGCAAAGGTGATATTGAACGGTTTCATGCCAAGAGTGCCAAGGGTGTGTATCTCCATAATCGTCAAAATGCAGCCAAGGGATGGAATGCCCGTCAGTTAGCAGAAGAGTTGGCCAAAAATATGTACTACCAGCAGCCTGGCAACTTAAAAAAAGCCGAGGATGGGGGAGATGTTGAGAGGGGGCAGGCCTTGGAAGTAGCCATAAAAAAGGCGGAACAATATACAGCCGCTTTATTGGCCCGTTTTTTCCAGCAAATGAAAATTCCCGCCAAAGTACCCCCCTTACAAGGCTGGGTACGGGTATCTGGAAGCGGCGCCACTCTGCCGGGGGCCTACGTGTTTTATGCACCAGTGGGATCCACTATCCAGATTGAACAAAACCTGACCCCAAAGGAAAAGGCGGCCCTAGCCAAGTGGGACGGCTGGAATTATGTCCGCACCGATAAAAACGGTCATTTCAAGATCCCGGTACAGCGGTTCGCCAAGTACTGGCTGAGACCGGCCATGCCGGGTTACAGTTTCCGTGGAAAAACCTCAAGGAATCTGGAATTCGGCAAAAAAGAGTGCCCCGTGGTATACCGGCAGGTTGCGGGAGTATACAGTGGCGGCAGTATTGATTTTTTCCTGAAGGCCATACCCAAAATGGTTTTGGTACAGCCGATAAAGAGCGGTAATCTGGTTTTGGCCCATCAGTTTAACAGATCCAATCTTATGGGGGTGCGTCCGCAATTTATAACTGCTGGCATGCACCTTACCAAGTCCGGGAAAAAGATATCACCCGCCCTGGCCAGGACTTTGTACCAGGCATTGATAAAAGTGCAAACCAACGCTAATGTTCTTGGAGCTCATAAGGGCCAAACCGGGCTACCGGAAGAGACTGAGGTCATGCTTCGCATTGGTAAATTAATCAGTATTCCCCAGGCAAAAATCGCCACTACCAATGGAGAAATTCTTAACACCATTGACCAGGTTCAACAGCAAATGGCAAAGCTAAAGCCGATTCCAAAAGGCACCATGCAAAAACCAATACTCCAAACTGTTAATATGGCGGGCATGCAATTGCTGGATAAAAATAAATTTATGACTCTGAAGAAATTTTTACCTAAGAAAGTAATCCAAGAACCGGGTAAGGGCAAGAGAACCATAATACGCCCGGCAGCCTTTTTTGATGGCCGTGATACTGCCTTCAAACTGATGGAAAACGGCTTGATCCCGGTACCAGCCAAGGGGGGTGTGGTAGTGGAGGTGGCAGCAGTCAATGGCCCGGGGCTGCTATGTGTACAGGGAAAACCGATTCGTATAACCACCAATAAAGATGGTAATTGTGCCTTTAAAATTCAAACCGGTAGTCATGCCGGCCAGCTCCGTTTAAAATTCAAGGTGGTTAAAAATCCGGAGGCCATGCAAATTACTCCATCAGGAACCATTGATCTCATGGTTAAACCGGCCAAAACGGCAATGGACCCCATACCGCAAAAATTGGTCCGTATATCTCCCTGGATTGTACCCCAGATAATAGAAGGAGTGGCCGCAGTTTACGGGCAAAAACCGGCCCAGCCGAAGGTATTAAAAGCCACCTTAAGGATTGGTCCCCAGGGAATTACCGAGCTAAAGACCGGGAAAGTACAAAAAATGCCTTTTGAAAAGATAGTGCCTCAAGAGGAGTTTCGTCCCAAAGAACGGCCTGTTGAAGGAGGTGAAGCATCATTTTTTGCCAACTTTGAACTGGGAAAACCGGAAGGATGGGAGTTGATTGGCGGCGCCCGCATCGGGCCAGTACCCAATGGACGGGGATTGTTGATGCCGCAACCGGGTATTGGCGTCTGGTACCGGATACAGGTTGAAAATTTTAACCTGAAGGCCCGTTATAGGCATGGGACAGGGGTATCAGCTATCCATTTTCGTATGTCCGGGGAACCCCCAAATGACCAGCACTACAGCCTTAGGTGTCTTCCCGATGAAGTCACGATTTTTAAACGGATCAACAACCGGGAACATCCATTGGCTCAACGTGCTTATCGCTTCAAACCGGGCAGCTGGCATACTATCAACCTGCAAATGGCAGGGGAGCAAATTACACTGCGAGTCAATAATCAAGAGATTTTGCGGGCCCATGACCTCAGGCCTCTACCGGGCGGAACATTAGGCTTTGCCAATTTGGAGGGCCCAGGCGTTGCTTTTGATGATATTGAAATTCACATCAGAAGTGGGGAAGGCCAGCACCGACCGGAAGGTGACCGGCCCCCTGAGAAAGAGTTGGAACACCATCCCGAGGAGAAGAAGGCAGGAGAAGAGGGAGTAATAAAGATTCACGGTGAATGGCATAGCAACATCGGCCGCGTTTATACTATAAGCCAGGAAGGCAAGCACTTTAACTGGCGGGTCCGGGGAACGGAAGAGGTGGGCGAAGGCACCATTGAGGACAAAAGGATATCCGCGTCCTGGACCGGTCCCAGGGGCAGGGGGAGAGCTACTGGAACCATTGTCAAGATATCTGTTGAAGGCCGGGTACTGAGGATTCGCTGGAGCAATGGGGTGGTGTTTCAAAGAAAGTAAAAAAATAATTTTATTTGATACCTTTTAGTGGTTTCAGCGTCTAATATTATAGAGAGAAAAAAATGCAATTTTTGATGGGTTTCATTGTTATATAAGTTAGGAGGTTGAAGATGAATCTGATAAAGAATTTATTCAGCCCAACCTTAAAAAGAGCACAGGCTTCACCTCATATCCCGCAATTAAAAAAACAGATCCGTTCATTACGATTGACTGTCATATTTATTTTTATTATTGCCATAATACTTATATTTGTTGCCACCAAACCATTGACCAATAAAGATAACCAGAAAAATCATGCCATGAATAGTAATCAAGTAAATTTCCAGAAGGTCAGCCTGCCATAGGGCATCATCCTCCCCCTTCAACAGCTTTGATGTTTCTTACTGGATAGGGCCAATGGATTGATAAGAGATTGTTGATGTCCGGTTGTGACAGATAGTTCATCCGAGAGGGAATAGAAAGGTAAAAGTGGTGCCGATATTGGCCTGGCTGTGAACTTGGATCTCTACTTTATGATTCTCCGCAATCCACTTGACAATGGCAAGGCCCAACCCGGTGCCGCCATTCTCTTTTGAACGAGAACTATCAACAACGTAAAACCGGTCAAAGATTAATGGTAAGGAATCATCCGGGATACCGATGCCTGTATCTGTTACCGTTAATTCAGCAAAAGCATCATTTTTAGTGAGTGATATCCTGATTGACCCTCCCGAATGGGTATAACGGATGGCATTGTCTATGACATTGGTAATCATCCGTTCAATCAGGGTCTGCTTGCCGTTAAAAGTGATGGGATTGATGGTTACCGGTTCCAGATTAATATCTTTGGCTTTTGCCGCTGAATTAAAATTCTCAGTCACCTTGATAAGTAGCTCGTTCAAAGAAAATTTTTCGGTCAGCATCTGTTTGTTGGCAGAACGGATCTTGGAGAGGAGCAGTAGATCATCAATGATATTTTCCATTTGCTGGGTCTCTTCCAGAATACTTTCCAGGATTTGCCGGTATTCCTTTTTTGTCCTCTCTTTTCTTAAAATAACCTCAATTTCGCCTCTGATAATGGTCAGAGGAGTTCTGAGCTCATGGGAGACATCACCTGAGAATTGTCGAATCTTTTGCACTGATCCTTCC
>CBFDCH010000197.1:0-5611 GCA_965603235.1 uncultured bacterium
TCCATTGTTCATGACTCTCCTTGGGAAAATGTGCCTTAACCATATTCATGGCCCGGTTTATTAAGACTCCGGTGGGGTCACCATTTTTCTTGCGGACAATGACACCCCCTGGTGTTACCAGGGTATTTTTTTCAATACCAGCAATGGCCATGGCCCGGGCATTAACAAATGCGGAATTGCCGTCCACCCGTGAGAGATATACCGGATTCCGGGATGAGACCTTGCTGAGTTCGTCATGAACCGGAAAAGTTTTATTTTGCCAGCGGTTATGGTCCCAACGGCCCCCGATGATCCATTCCCCGGGTTTGAGGGTTTTCACCTCTTCAGCCACCCGGGCCACAATCTCCTCATAACTGGTACAGTCATTGATATTAAACTTGGTCAATTTTTTGCCCAACCCTGACATATGGGCATGGGCATCTATCAGGCCGGGCAAAACCAATTTCCCTGCCAATTTAATAACCTTGGTCTCTTTGCCAATGTATGGTTTTACCTTTTTATTGGTGCCGGCAAACACGATATGTCCATCTTTAACAGCCACAGCTTCCTTAAAGGAAAACTCCTTGTCCACAGTGACCACCTTGCCTTCCATTAACACCAAATCTGCTTTTTCAACACTGGAACAGCCCAATACCATCATTGATGTGATTATAATCAATAAAATCTTAATGAAATTTTTTCTCATAAACGCCTCCCTGATATTAACAGAAAATTATACCGCCATAACACTTGCAGATGCAAGCAGTGCTGGTAAAAAGATTGCGTTAAATTGTGACGCTGTTGGAAGTGCCCAGGAAAACAGCAGCGTGTGAGAATAATATAATGAAAAATGACGTTTGAAATAACAGGTCTCTTTATATATAATCATTGTTGATGAAGGAATCATCCCCTTCGGCACCAGCTGACATGCTGACCGGTCGCAAAAAAATCCTGGCCCTCCTACCCCCCTTCCTCTTCTCCCTTTACAATATCTTATTTCTCTTCTCCCATAACCTCAGGGAATTGGTGATTATCGATCAGAATTTATTCATCCGCCTCATACTGCCGGTTACAATCTCATGGATAGGAGTTGGGTTGCTGCTCCTGCTGCTGAATTTAATTATTCGCAACCTTCACACCAGCGGTATCGTAGCGTCGCTCTATGTGATGATGTTTTTTTCATTCGGTCACTTTCAGAAATTTTATATTGACCAGGTGGTAAAAAAATTGGGCTGGGACATACAACATGTTTTCAAAGGAATCCAATTTGGTCAATACCGCTTGTTTTTTTTGGCGTGGCTTCTCGCCGGCCTGGGGCTGACTATTGTTATTCTTGTCATCTTCAAAAGGAGAAAGGAAAAACTGCCGGCTGTTTCATTCTATATCACCATTGTTGCCAGCCTGCTCCTGCTCATCACCCTGGTCAATGTCACCTATTTTACAATTAAGAGGCAATTTCAGCCAACTGATACAGGCAAAGTAACTGAAAGGATTGAAATAACCAGGAGCCACAACGGCTCTCAATTGCTCAAGCCGGATATATTCTATATCATCCTTGATTCATATTCTGCGGCCAGTACCCTGGCTGAATTCGGTTACGATAACTCGGAATTTCTTGGTTTTCTTCAGGATAAGGGCTTTTATGTGGCCAACAGGAGTAACAGCAACTATGCCCACACCACTTTTTCCCTTGCCTCTACTCTGAATATGAAATATATCACCTATTTAAAAGATAAATTGGGCGCCAATTCAGAGAATGTAACCATCCCGATTACCATGATTGAAAATAGTCAGGTGATGACGTTTCTGAAATCCAGAGGATATCAATTTGTTTTCATGGGAACACCAGGGGGCCCCATATCGAGGAATCGTTTTGCGGACAAGGAATTTGTTTG
The DNA here is from genome assembly GCA_965603235.1 of uncultured bacterium. Taxonomy (GTDB): domain Bacteria; phylum Acidobacteriota; class Aminicenantia; order UBA2199; family UBA2199; genus CBFDCH01. The sequence goes on from CBFDCH010000197.1 coordinate 1,875, forward strand.
TTTTAAAGGATTTTTGCATGATACATTTGTGCGCTTGTTACTCGAAACCACCATGCTTGAACCATTTATTCGCAAGTATATAAATCTTTTCGATCGGGACAAGTTGCTCTGCCAGCTGGATACTTTACCGAGAATAAGGGAACAAATGGAAAAGGATAAACCAATCTTTGTTCTGGCCCATCTCTTTACCAACCATGAACCGTTCATATTCGAAGCGGATGGCAAGCCGGTCTCCAATTTAAAACAGAAGATAACTCCCCATCGCAAGCTGTATATCAATCAACTGATTTATACCAACATGAGGATGAAAAAGATTTTAACCCGGATCCTGGCTGATGCCAGAGTACCACCTATTATTATTGTACAGGGTGACCATGGTCCCCTGGGCATCAATCCCGAATCCAAGGATAGAAAATACCAGATCAGTCATAGAATCTTAAACGTCTACCATTTACCTGGAGAAGGAAGACAAAATCTATACGATTCTATTTCGCCGGTGAACACCTTCAGAATCATATTTAATCAGTACTTTGGCACCAATTATGAGCTCCTGGAGGATCGCCACTTTTTCTCCAAACCCCCGGGATATTCTCCCTACCAAATTACCGAAGTTACAGGTATAGTAAAATACCCGCAAGAAACCAAACCTCTCCAAAAACAATAATTTAGTAAAAAAGTTAAACGGGGATAGGCGACAAATTTACTAATTTTGATTTTTTTTGTTGACAAATGGATAAAAATGATCCATAATTACTTTGTAACACAAAGCGCTTTGTATTAAAGTTATCTTTGGAGGATATAATGATAGAAGAAAAGCAAAAACACGAAGCTCTGGAAAACATCAAGTATGTCAAAGACCTGATTGTACAGACTAAAAAGGAGATGGGTAGCTTCAACTCTGGCTGGATCGCCATTCTTTGGGGTATTTTCTGTGTAGTGGGATTTATTGGGCAGAGACTCTTCATCCCCAAAAACCAGTGGCAGGGAGTCTGGTGGATCGGCCTGGCACTAACAACTGTTTTTGCCAACTACCTCATTGTGAAAAGTAAAAGAGGGAAAAGCACACCAAAGGCAGTCAGATATATCATGCGAAAAATGTGTGTGTTCTGGATCCCACTAGTGGTGTTGGCCTACACCCTGATGACGTTTTGCCTGCTTCATCCCCAGGTATCTGAGATGTATATAGCAATTGCCTTTATGTTGGTGATATCCATCGGTTATCTAATCCTGGGCTTCCTGGTGGAACCCGCCATGATATTTATGGGATTCATCGGCTACATAGGCAGTGTACTGACGGGTATTTTTCTATTAGAATATGCTGACATTATATTCAGTATCCTTTTCGGCGGTGGGCTTATATTAACCGGCATATTGATGAATCGTAAACAAAAATCCAGAGAAGAATGATGAGTGAGCATATTTCGGTTAAACTTGACAAGGTCATCCATCAGCAAACTCGGCTGGGGATAATGTCCATTTTAATGGTAACCGAAGAGGTGGACTTCAATTACTTGAAAAGCCAACTGAAATTAACAGACGGAAACCTGAGCACCCATTTAAGTCTGCTTGAAAAATACAAGTTTATAAAAATTAAGAAAAAATTTGTTAAAAAGAAACCGCGAACCTTATGTCAGGTCACTGCAAGCGGACGTTCCGCCTTTCTAACTTACATGAATGACCTTGAAAAAATCATCAAGGGTGTACCCGTGGCTAAATAATGAGGAAACATTTTACAATTCCAGGAGCACTATCATGATCCTTAAAAAATTAGTATTTTTTTTGATTATATTCTTACTTCTACTTTTGATTAAATTGTAAATCTATATATTACATCAACAATATAGCATCCATTCAATCTTTTATTTCCGGCAATTATGGGATACGAAGGAACCTTTTCTGACTCCCCAATATCTTATTTTTAACATTAAAATATTTTAACTTGACAAGGGATTGGGGGGGTGGTAAAAAAAAGTCTTATGGTTTCCATTCAAAATCATAGTAAGGAGAGGTTCATGAAAATTTCAAAAGTAACCACCATTCTATTCCTTCTCTGTTTGATGCCCGCTTTGCTCTGGTGCCAGACCGCACCGGAAAAGTTTTTGGGGCACCAGGTAGGGGCTGACAAAAAATTAGCGGATTACAATCAGATTATGGCTTATTTTAAAAAACTCGATGCAGAATCCGCACGAATAAAGGTTGTTAACATCGGCAAATCCACCCTGGGCAAACCGATGATCATGGCCATCATTACTTCTGAGAAGAATATGGGCCAATTGGAATCATTCCAGGCTATCACAAAAAAATTAAGAGACGCCCGTGGCCTTACTCCGGCCCAGGCCCGGGAATTGAGTAAAAAAGGCAAGGTCGTAGTATTGGTTACCTGCAGTCTTCATGCCACTGAAATTGCCGCATCGCAAATGTCCATGGAGTTTGCTTACAAATTGGCCAAGGGTGACACCCCGTTTAACGCAGCCAAGGTACTGGATGATGTGATTGTCCTGCTGGTGCCCACATCCAATCCCGATGGCCACCAAATGGTCACTGAGTGGTACAGAAAGAATCTTGGAACTAAATTTGAGGGAGGCAGGATGCCCTGGCTCTACCATCACTATGCCGGTCACGACAACAACCGCGACTGGTTTATGTTTAACCTGCCAGAAACACAGGCAGTCACTAAAGTTCTCTACCATACCTGGATTCCCCAGATCCACATAGACGAACACCAGATGGGCTCCACCGGCGCCCGCCTCTTCATCCCCCCCTTCATGAATCCCCCGGTACCCACCATTCATCCCCTGGTATGGCGCGGCGTAGCCCTGTGCGGAATTAATATGGCTTACGATTTACAGGCCAACGATTATAAGGGTGTGGTTTACGACCGCAGCTTTACCGGCTGGTGGATCGGAGCCTGTGACGATACTTCCTGGCTGCACAACTCGGTGGGCTTGCTCAGTGAAATGGCCTCTGTGCAAACAGCCAGCCCGATTTACATTGATCCTACGGAATTACCGAAATCCTATGTGGAAAAACGGATGCAATTGCCAGATCCCTGGCCGGGTGGATGGTGGCGTTTGCGACACCTGGTGGACTATGAGCTGATACTCTCAATGAGCCTTGTTAAAACCGCCTTTCTTCACAAGGAAGATTTCCTTTTTAATTTTTATAAAATGTGTAAGGATGGCATTGAAAAACGGGGTGCCGGTCAACCCTATGCTTTTGTCATTCCCAAGCAACAGCGTGATTACCCCACCACCCTGCGTATGCTCAATATTTTAAAATTCGGCGGCGTTGAAGTCCACCAAGCCAATGCTGATTTTGTTGCTGACGGAAGAAATTTTAAAAAAGGATCTTTCGTGGTATTAATGGGCCAGCCCTACCGGCCCTATGCCCAGGCCCTGCTGGAAAAACAAAAATATCCGGATATGCGCCAGTTTCCCGGCGGCCCTCCCATCCCCCCCTATGACAATGCCGGCTGGACACTGCCGCTACAGATGGGCGTTGCCTGTAAACAGATTAACCGCCCCTTCAAAGCAGAGCTGCAAAAACTGGATACGAAAAAAATGCTTTTGCCGGAAATCAAGACTCCTGGCAAAACGTCCGCTTATATTGTCCTGGATACCAAGCAAAACGCATCCTATGCCGTTGTATTTGGCCTGCTTAAAAATAAAATTAAAGTCTCCCGAAGCCTCGAGTGTATGTTTAAGAAAAAGGGATTCCATGCCTGTGCCGGGAGTTTT
>CBFDCH010000198.1:0-5602 GCA_965603235.1 uncultured bacterium
TCTTCCATCTCCCATGAAAAGCTTCAAGATTATTCTTATTCTCCAACCCTTCAGATTCAATTTTACTTTTAACCATTTCAAATATCTCCTCAGCCCGTGGCTTTAATATTTCAGCCAATAGGGAGGCTGAAATCAACCTCATCTTTTTACCACCAACACTGGGGATTTCTATATTCTGGCTCTTGAGGTTTGGATCAATACCGCAACCGTACTTCCTTTTTATTTTTTCCGCCTTGTCGATCGGAGTGCGGGTGCCAATGGCCAAATCATTGGTAAAATTGTAACCGCCAACACCGATTGTGGTTGAATAAGTAAGCGCACCTTTCTCAAACACAGCCACATCCGTGGTGCCCCCGCCAATATCAATCAGGGCAACTCCCAATTCCTTCTCATCAGCGGTTAGCACTGCTTCGCCTGACGCAATGTGCGACAGGACCATCTTAATTACATCAATTTTGGTCTTCTTCAAACAAATCAGCATGTTCTTGGTTGCTGATCTGGAAGCTGTGATTATCAGGATGTAAACATCCAGGTTCGCCCCGATCATACCAATAGGATTTTTTATGTCATCCTGAGAGTCAATGATGAATTCTTGAGGCAGAACGTGCAGGATATCCTTATCATTGGGCAGCATGATGCTGCTGCCATGGGTGACTGCCCGGTCCACATCATCCTTGGTAATCTCTCTGTTCTTACCCGTTATATTAATACTCCCCTTGGCATTTATCGACTGGATATGGCCACCCCAGCAGTCAGTTCCGCTTCGCGAACAGATTTTTTAATATCCTCAACCGTAGAGTTCATGTCAACAATTACACCTTTGCGAATACCACAGGAATCGGATTTGCCATAACCGATAATTTCCAGCTCCTCCACGCCGTCATTGGATTTCACCTGGCCAATTACAGTACTAATTTTCTTTGATCCGATATCTATGCCCACCAAATAATTACTTTTCATTTTTACCACTCACCTCCTCAAGATACTCAAGATAAATCCTATCATTGAATCTGAGATCTACATTTTTGATCCTCTCTTTATCCAGCGTGGGTAGTTCCCTTAATTTCATGTAATAATCCAATTTAGACTTAAACTGACTCTCTCCGGGATAAAAAGACTCTTTGATTCCCTTGATTTTTAAAACAATACCAAAAGGTTCCTGATAGGTGATGTATTCAATGGTCTCTTTCAGGTCGACTATCTCAGAGAGAAAGGGAATGATTTTTTTCAGATCCTTCAAAACCACTCTGCGAATATTTACCAAACCGTGTTGTGGCTTCTTTTTCTTAACCAGGATCACCCCTTCGCTATCAACAAGGTAATAGGTGTTGTCTGCCTGGAGCTGAAACAGTGGTTGACGCAATAAGAAACGGATCTCAATAGTTGAGGGCAGGTGCCGGGTGAGGGATACCTCTTTTACTTCTTTGATTTTCAGAAGTTCTCCTTTTAATTCACCCAGGCGGAGTCCCAGGATATTACCCGAATAGGCTGACAACATTTTATTGATCTTCTGATTTTGGTAAAGAGGACTGTTTACCAATTTGAATTGCTTGACATTCAGCTTATCCCAGGTGAGCAGAAATTGTCCCGCTTTGTAAGCAGCAAATGCCACCAGGCCTACAACTAAAAATATCATCAACAGGTGGAATCCCTTAATTTTAATGGAGCGAATCCGTTTCTGACTTTTGAGGGTCCGGCTATTTTGGCGGCGGAGAAAATCAACTTCCCCCCTTAAACCCATTCCCGCAATGCGGCTCATTTTTGCATTTCCTCCATTTTCCGGGCAAACCCATGGGCCATATATGACAAATCGCCAGCCGAACAGAATGCAATCACATCCCCCTTTCTTATCTCCTTGAACAAATGTTGCTGGATGTCGTCAAATTCCTCAATATACAGAACATCCTGGAATCCAGCCGCTTTTATTTTTTTCATCAGCGTAAGACTGTTAATATCTCTAATTTCATTCTGGCTGGCAGCATATAACCGACTGATAATCAACTGATCCACTCCTTTGAATGAATCCGCAAACTTGTCCATCAAAAGTTCCAGCCGGGTAAAACGATGGGGTTGAAATACCATGATAATCCTGTTGAAATTGCCGCTCTGCAGGGTACGGATAGTGGCCGCAATTTCAGTGGGATGGTGGGCATAATCATCCAATACCAGGAAATCATGATTATAGAACAGGGTCTGCATGCGCCGCTCAGGCAGGTAAAACTTTTTCATTCCTGAGCGAATGGTATCTATCTCAATTCCGATTTCAATCAACACAGTGATGGCGGCCAATGTATTGGACACGTTATGCATGCCACCGATATTCAACTCAAACTGGCCCCGCTTTTCGCCTGCTACCACCAAATCAAATGTGGATAAAAAAACCGCTGTTGAAATATTCTCCGCCTGTACATAACAATCAGAATTAAATCCATAGGTTAATACACGTTTATTTAGTTGGGATAAAATTCCAGCCGATTCTTTGCAGTCAAGGTTTAATGTCACCGCTCCATAAAATGGTACCTTATCGGCAAAGGTGCGAAAGGCCTGACGTAAATGATCCATATCCTCATAAAAATCCAGGTGATCATCCTCAATATTGGTGATAACCGCCAGGGTGGGGAAAAGCTGCAGGAAGCTGCCATCCGATTCATCGGCTTCAGCAACCAGGTAATCTGATTTACCGAGCTTGGCACCGGTCTCTTCGGTTTTCAGTTTGCCGCCAACCACATATGTAGGATCTTTTTCCGCTTCGGCCAGGACACAGGCAATCATGGATGTTGTGGTGGTTTTACCATGTGTTCCGGCAACCGCAATAGAAAATTTCAACCTCATCAGTTCAGCCAGCATCTCCGCCCTGGAAATGACTGGCACTTTCAGGGCCATTGCCTCTTTTAACTCCACATTCTCCCTGTTAATAGCACTGGAAAAAACCAGGGTTTCAATGCCCTCGACATTCTCCTTGTTGTGACCCAGGTATACTTTAATACCCATCCGTTTTAACCGTTTCACACTATCATTCTCTGAGATGTCAGAACCGGAGATGACAAAACCCATATTGTGCAGGACCTCGGCAATGCCACACATGCCGGCACCACCGATGCCAACGAAGTGCAGTTTTCTAACCCGGCTATATTCAATCATTTAAAAGTACCATTTTCCTGTGTTTCGAAACATTAATAATAATTCCAGCAATAATCATCCCCGCAATCAAAGAGCTGCCGCCGCTGGAAATAAAAGGAAGCGGAATACCCTTGGTCGGGAATATGCCCAGTGAAACGGAAATATTAATCATGGCCTGAACAAAAATCAAAAAGCTTAGGCCCACTACCAGTAAATAGGTGTGTAGGCTGCCGGATAGTTTGGCAATGGAAAGGCTTCGGGTAAGAAAAATGACAAACATGGCAAGCACTGCCAGACAACCCAGCAAACCCACCTCTTCACCAATAATTGAGTAGATGAAATCAGTATACGCATAGGGTAAAAAATACAATTTTTGTGTTGAATTACCCAGACCCTGGCCAAAAATACCACCCGAACCGATGGCATAAATTGACTGCAAGGTTTGGAAACTATAGGTAGAAGCATATGCTTCCGGATTTAAAAAGGCCAGAACCCGGTTGATTCGTTCAGGGCTCATCTTGATCAGGCTTATAAAGAAAGGAACAACAAAAAAGGAGGCATATATAAAGTAACGGATTTTCATACCTGCCGCAAAGAGGAGAATGGTGGCAACCATCAGTATCAGGATAAAGGTCCCGTAATCGGGTTCTTTTAAAATAAGCAGGGCGATCAGAAAAACGGGGATTAACTGGATGAGGACCTTTTTAATATTGTTGATATCACAATCTTTTTTCCCCAGAAAATAGGAAAGATACATCACAGTGACAATTTTGGCAAATTCGGAAGGCTGAACAGAGAGACCTGCAAAACGTATCCAGCGGTAACAGCCATTGATCTTGCCCATAAAAAAAACAAGGATCAGGCTGAGTATTGAGCCGATCAGCACGCCAATCACTATTTTTTGATTTAAATAGAGTGGTTGTTTTAAAAATGAGATGCTCAGAAAAAATATCACTGCAATTATCAACCACAGCAATTGTTTTTTCAGGAAATAAAAACTATCATCATATTTTTCCTTCGCCTGTATCATGGTACTACTGTAAATCATAATTAAACCAAACATCACCAGCATGCCAACCACAGCAATTAACAAACGGTCCGTACCCATATTTTTAACCATAATTATAATCCCTGTCCGGCCTTAAAGCTGGCGAATTCCTTTTTAAACGTCTCGCCCCTGTGTTCAAAATTACGGAACATATCAAAACTGGCACACCCGGGAGCCAACAATACCACGCCACCTGAATCCTTGAGGATCTGATACCCTCGGGATATGGCTTCAGGCAAACCGTTGACAAACTCCAGGCTCTCCTGCATATCCCCCAGTTGATGGGCAATTGTCTGAGCTGATTTACCCATCAACAATACCTTGATGGCCTGTTGCCGTATGGGTTCAGTTAAGAGGGAAAAATCGCTCCCCTTATCACTGCCGCCCAGGATCAGTACAAGAGGATTGTGAATACTATTTATCGATTTTAAGGTGGCGTCAGGATTGGTGGCCTTGGAGTCATTGATGAATTCAACCCCTCCCGCACTGCCAAGCGATTCCATGCGGTGTTCCAGACCTTTAAAATCCGCGATACTATCTGCAATACCAATGTCTGGCAATCCCAGTTGTACGGCTACCAACACTGCAGCCATGAGGTTTTCACGGTTATGAACGCCCAGCAATGGATTCTTTGCCAGTGATACGGACCGGGTATCGTCATTGGCATGATAAAAGAGAGTATCACCTTTCAAAAAAGCAGATGCTTGCATATCCTCTTTCAAAGTAAACCAGACCTTTTGCGGCAGCCAGGATTCTGCCACCACATCCCTCAGGATGAGATCTTCATAATTTAGTATCATACAATCCCGATCATCCTGATTTTTAAATATATTCAATTTGGCTTCAACATAATCCTTGATCGTGCCATACCGGTCCATATGATCCGGAGTGATATTTAACAATACCGCAACATGGGGTTTAAATGTTTCCACCTCTTCAAGCTGGAAGCTGGAGACCTCAAGGACTAAAACATCCGCCGAGTTGGCCCGTTCAACCTGACCGATGACCGGGTCACCAATATTACCGGCCAACACGCTCCTCAGGCCGTTTTTCAACAGGATGTGATGGATCAGGCTCACAGTCGTGGATTTGCCATTGGTTCCTGTAACCGCCACCATTTTGACTTTAATGAAGCGGCTGGCAAATTCAATTTCAGATACAATATGAATCCCTAGCTCTCTGAGCCGGGAGAACCTCTCCGTCCTGCCGCTTACCCCCGGGCTTAGAATAATCAATTGTGCTTCAGCCAGCCGGGAAAATTGATCATCCCCAATTAAAAATTCGACCCCACGTTCCTGGTATAGTGCTTTTTGCTCCTTGTCAGAGATAGCATGATCATCATAAAGGTAGATCTTTTCAACACTGCTCTGTTTCAATAGAAAGTCGAGTAATGCCCGGCCTGTCTTGGCAAAACCAACCACTGCCACCATTTTA
>CBFDCH010000199.1:0-5591 GCA_965603235.1 uncultured bacterium
TTTTCAGGGTAATGATAAAAACTATAAATCAGCCAACCAGATCATTCGCATATTCATTGATTGTATCAGCATCGGTGGCAATCTACTGCTTGGAATCGGTCCTCGGGCCGACGGCATCATACCATCCGAACAGGTGTCCATTTTAAAGGAAATGGGGCGATGGAACAGCAAGCACAAAGAGGCCATTTATGGAACCAGGGAAGGAATTATGCCGGGTCATTTCTATGGGCCGACTACCTTGTCCAAAGATGGGACAATTTTGTTTCTTTTTTTACCATACAAACCCCACGGACCGATAGCTGTCAAGGGATTGAAAAATAAAGTCAACCGCATCCGTGTGGTCGGCACCGGTCACAAACTACATTGGAAAATTTATGGCAAACAATATTGGAGTGAAACTCCAGGCATCCTGTATATCAATGTCCCGGAAAGTGTACTCGATGCACAGGTCACAGTACTTGCCCTGCAATTGGAAGGCAAGATAGACCTCTTTCGCAAATAACCGGCTGTAAAGATTTTATGATTCATCTCAGGTCCAGTGCGGCACGTATCATAGCCAAATAGTTGGCGTCCGGCACGTATTCAGGCACACTGTTATATTTCACGACTTCCCGGTAATATTTAACCAGGCGGGCTCCTGCCGCTGAAGAATGGCGAGCAGGTTATTAAAATCGGATTGTCCCTTGGGACGGGGAATGGCATCCCAATCATTAATTCCCATTATTGGCGGGCTAGAGCTTTAAAATATTCAGGCCAGCTGATATGGTCCCTGCCTGTTGCCTGGTGATAATCTGATAGGATGTTAAAGGCACCGCTGCGGATACTGGCATAGATACCGGATATAATGGCGCCCAAAAATTCCCCCAACTCCTCGGTCCTCTGCTTTTTATATTCTTCCATGCTGATGGGATGGTAAATAAGGTCTGTGCCGAAAGTTTGATTCAGGTAATCGGTCAGTTGGTGCTGGCTGATGGGAGTCCCGGCCAGGGTATAGGTTTGTCCGTTATGCCTCTCTGCCAGCAGCATGGTGCTGTATGCAGCGGCCAGTTCATCCCGGGTGGTATAGGCACATTTGCCATCAGCGGCACAATTTACGATTTTGCCCGCTTTAATATAATTTTCCAAGTAGTCAATGTCAGGTTCAATATAGAGTCCATTCCTGCCAATAGACCATTGCAAACCGCAGCCTTTAATGTCTTCCTCAGTCTGGCGGTTGCTGGCCACAATGGGTGAGAAACTCGATCCTTCAACCTCCCCCATAATGCTGGTGTAAACAATCTTTTTAACCCCTGTATTTCTGGCGGCTACCAAGACATTGCGGTGTTGTTCGATCCTTTTGTCCGGTGCATCCATGCCTGATACCAAGAGTACAGTATCGATACCAGCCAGAGCATTCTCAAATTGGAGCTTGTTGCTGTAATCGCCGGCCCGCACCTCCACGCCCAAAGATCTTGCTTTATCAGGGATCCTGGCAATGGCACAAACCTGTTCTGAGCCTATGGTGTTCACCAATTGCCTGATAATTGCGGCACCCAACTTGCCACTGGCTGCAGTAACAGCGATTTTCATGTTTCCACTCCTTGGATTGCTAAACTTAAGATAAGCTAAATTCCGTTTTTTTTCAACAGCCAGTAAGCTGAATCATTGTTGCATTTGGGGATGGAGTAGGAGGGCCAGTTCTTCCAGCACCTCGACAAAGGTCATGGGGGTGGCGCTGCATATCCGTTCCGCGTCAATCACATGGATGCGTCCTGATTTTACGGCATTAATACTTTCAAAGCTCATCCAGGTTCGTTTCTCCTGTAGATGGATGTTGCCCATGGTGACAATGAGAATCACATGCGGATTTCTTCTGATCACCTCTTCACGGGAAAATATTCCTGACGCTGCTGAATCGGCAATATTGATGCCGCCGATCAAGCTGATATAATCATCCATAAAAGTATTTTTGATCACAGTAAACAGGGGATTGGCGCCAATTTGCATAAAAACCCTGACCGGGGGCAGTCCTTTAATTTTGGTATGCAGCGTGTTCACCCTTTGCCGGGCCCGGCTGACTATGGATTTGGCCTTTTCCCTTTTGTTCACCAGAGTGCCAATCTCTAGAAAGATTTCGCAAATTTCACTGAAGCTTCTGGCAACCGGAAAGGTTTTAACAGTCAATCCCAATGCTTTCATCTTTCGCAGCGCCCGGGTGTCAATCAATTCAGGCACCAGCACCAGGTCGGGTTTAAGGCTGAGTATTCTTTCTATATTCGGCCGTACTGCATTTGATACCCTCGGTTTTTGCCGGGCCGCTGCCGGCCGCGTACAAAAGGTGGTGCAGGCGATTAAACGGTCTTGAACTCCCAGCAGGTATAACTCTTCCGTTATAAAAGGGCCCAGAGAGATAATCCTCTCAGGGCCCCTGGTTTCTTTTTCAGGTAAAGAGTTTAACGTAATAGAAGTCAACATCAGGGCAAACAATATTAACAGTATGCTAGAGTATATAAAATCCTTCTTCATTTAACTTTATCCTTTACTCTTTAGCCTTAAATTTAAACAATTCACTTCTGAATGTATCTTTTCACTGCGCAGTAATAAGGATAAATTCATCCGTTTTAATGACCTTGTTTATATTGTTGTTCGGAAGCCGATGTATGCTGACCGTCGGGCAGTACCATAACCGATGACCGCTTCGTATTGATGGTCGAGAACATTATTTAACCGCAGGTACACCTGGATCTTTGGTGACAGATTGTATGAAAAAACCAGGTTCATCAGGGTGTATGGATCAGCAATGGTACGCTCAGGGTATGGATAAATATCAATTCTTCTTCCCACATAATAGAGAGCAAGATTGGCGTTAAAGTTTTTGGAGAAGCGGTGATTCAAATTCAGGTTGGCCTTATGTTTGGGCCGACGCAGCAGCTCTTCACCGGTCTCCAGATCTTCAGTTTTTGTAAAGGTGTAATTGCCCTGAATACTCAATCCCTGGTAATTGTTGTAGGAGAGTGAAAATTCAACACCGCTGCTGTCAGCTTCGGCGATATTGATAAAGCCTTGCTGCCAGTCATATTGAATCATTTTTTTAAACCGATTGTTGAAATATACCAGGGAGACGCCAATTTTGTCTTTTAACAGGGTTTGTTCCAGTCCGATATCCCAACCACGACTTTTTTCCGGTTCCAGCTCTAAATTACCGATAGCGCCCCAGGCAGTGGCCGGTGCATAAAGTTGGTACAAGGATGGGGCTTTAAAGCCTGTGCCCAAACTGGCCTTGATGCGAGTCCCGCTCTTAAAAACAGCACCGGGAGCGATACGGTAAGTAAGTGCCTGGCCGAACAGGTTGTGGTTATCGGACCGTATGCCAAGGGTGACGAACAATGTTTGCCACAATTTAATATCATCCTGGAAATAAATACCTGCATTGGTGGCAGATTCTCCCGGGAATAGGCTCTGGCCGGGTCCCCAGGCACTTTGGTAATTATATTCCGATTCACCACTCTCCCTTTCATACTCAATTCCTGTGGTGATGGTCTGATTAGGTAAGAAACGGAGGTCATGCTGCCAGTCCATTTTTAAAATGGAGCCTTTATAGTGACCCGACGAGGAATCATCCGGGTGGAACTCATCTTTGCCATCCTTGTAATTGTTAACAATATGGTTGTAGGAAATAATAATTTTCTGCTGCCAGCGGTTGTGAAACAGCTTATATCTGGTCTGGGAACTCAGAATAAATTGACGATTCCTGAAGAGGTAGTTGGGGTCATCTCCTCCCTGGCCGGCAGTGGCGTCCAGATCGCTGCGTGCATTTATATAGCGGCTGTTCAGGGAAATATCCAGGTTTTTTGACAAGTTTAAACCCAGGTTGCCGCTGAGTGTTGTGTTGCCATACCCGTCCTTTTCCGTGTTGCCGTATTTTTCATGACTGACAGAAAACCCCTCACTATCCAGGCGGGAAAGAACCAGGCTGTAATTTATGGTTTTACCGCCTCCGGAGAAGCCCACCCTCTCCTGAAAGGTCTGATAACTTCCAGCTTCAACACCGAGATTCAGGCGGGGCTTTCCCATGCCCTTTTTGGTGAAGATATGAATAACTCCGCCTATGGCATCTGATCCGTAAAGTGTACTCTGCGGCCCCCTGACCACTTCAATGCGATCGATGTTATCAGTGTTCAGGTGAGCCAAATCAAAGGATCGGCCTGGCGACATGGGATCGTTCATCTCTACTCCATCAATCATGACCAGGGTGTGTTCCGAATTGGCGCCGCGGATAAAAACTGTGGCGCTCTTGCCGATTCCCCCGCTTTCCGAGACATCCAGGCCCACTACCTGAGAGAGGGCTGCCGGCAGTGTGGTGATCTTTTTTTGCTGCAGTTCGAGATTGGTGATAATGGAAGCTGAACTGGCCACCTGCAGGGCAGGCTGCTCTGTGCGGGTGGCTGTTACCATAATGTGGTGGTGCAGCGATTTTACTTTCTTTTTCTCCTTTTCCTTTTGGTTTGATTTGTCTTCCGTGGCCATCAGGAGTAAGAAGGAGAAAAAAATGAAAACCAAACAAACAAACATTCGTTTCATTTAACGCTCCTTAAAATAATAGTTACCTGTGAACCACAGCAAGGGGGAATGATTAATTTTGATTTAAAAAATATAATCACCTTCCCTTCCTGCGAAGGTACTTTCCGTGGCAGACAGTCGACCGGGCTCTCCCGAAGTAGCGGGAATTACCGTTGCGCGGCAGCATCCTGGATTACACAGGAATTTCCTCTGTCCACCCGGATAATTCTTACGAAATTATATTATAACACTCAAATTTTCCAAGTCAAACAATTATTATTGATATGAAGAGTTCGGATGGTTGAAAAATGATTTTATTTTCATTATGCTAATATCTGTAAGTAAGGTTATCATTTATTTTGAAACAATCATGCAAAGGAGGAAAAATGATATCAACCGGGTATAAAAAAATTATTGTTATGGGTACTCTTTTCTTTTTTCTTATTTTAATCAGTGGTAGCAGCTATGGTCAAAAGGTTCACCGTTTCCAGCCGGCTAAATACTTTTTTACCTATAATGGGGCTCATCAACCGGTATTGACCCTGAATCCCGGGGATATTCTTATTACCACCACCCTGGATGCTTTTGGAAATCAAATAACCGGTAAAGACCAGCGGGCCAGTGACAAAATTCATTTACCCAATGTCAACCATCAGACCGGACCGTTTTTTGTTAAGGGGGCTGAACCGGGTGATGTGCTGGTGCTAAAATTGTTGAAGATCAGGGTAAACCGGGATTTTGCCGTATCCACACATTTACCTAACTTTGGTGCTTTAACAGGAGAGACCTATACTGCCATGCTGAACAAACCATTACCGGAGAAAACCTATATCTGGAAAATTGACCGCAAGAGGAATGTGGCTGTTCTCCGCTTACCAGGCAGCAAGTTGAAAAAGGTGGAAATCCCTCTCCATCCCTTCCTGGGAACGGTTGGCGTGGCTCCCAACTTTGGTGAAGCGGTTTTATCTCTTACTCCGGCAGAGCATGGTGGAAACATGGATTGTGTGGAAACCAAGGAGGGGACGACTCTATATTTCCCGGTAAATGTTAAG
>CBFDCH010000200.1:0-5590 GCA_965603235.1 uncultured bacterium
ATTTTGATTTTAATTCCAGGTTGGGCAAAACAAGAGGAATCCTGGCTCCCAACGAATTCTGGTATTTCTGGAGGCGATTTTTTAAATTTGGGGACATACAATATTTGCAGGACCACTCACTTGAAGGTGTTGATACTGATACTTTTCTCTCTGAACTTTCTGCTTTGGAGTCTGTTTTTAACAAACCGCTGGTTATGAAAGCAATGATTATAAATTGGATTATTCCCTTCATATTTAAGAAGTTCAAGAGAATTCTCTTTGTTTATCTCAGACGAGATCCCTTTTACAATATTCAGTCATTGCTAGAGTCCAGAAAACACTATTTTGGTTCCGTTGATCATTGGTATTCGTTTAAACCACCGGAGTACGACTCGTTAAAATCACTGCCTGCCGTTGATCAGGTAGCCGGCCAGGTTTTTTATACAAACAAGGCGATTGAAGAGGGCCTTGACAAGGTAAATCGTAGCAACTGGCTGGCTGTAGATTATGAGGCGTTCTGTGAAAATCCCAACCAGGTTGCCGGTACCATCAAACAGAAATTTGCCTCGTTGAACCATGAATTAAACTGGACCACTCTAAAGCAAAGTCCATATAATCATACCAATCAGGTCCGGGTATCGGATCAGATGGCCGGTCAAATTGTTAAAGCCTATGAGCAATTTTCCGGAGAGAGGAAATCGCCATGAAGAAAATGAACGTGGCAGACCTTGCCCTGTTCTCCGGTAAGCCGATGTTCGCCGAAAAAATTTATGTGGGGCGTCCAAATGTTATAAACAGAGACATGTTTCTGGGTAAAATGAATGATATGCTGGATCGGATGTTGCTGACCAATAATGGCCCCTATGTTCAGGAACTGGAGCAGAAGATTGCAGGTTTTACCGGGGCTGATCACTGTATTGCTGTGTGCAATGGCACCCTCGCCTTAGTAATTGCCATTAAAGCCCTGGGTTTAGAGGGTGAGATTATTGTACCATCACTCACTTTTATTGCCACAGCGCATGCCCTGCACTGGCAGGGCATAAAACCGGTTTTCTGTGATGTGGATCCACAAACCCTGAATTTGGATCCGCAACAGGTCGAACAACGGATCTCCTCTGCTACAAAAGCTATTCTGGGGGTCCATGTTTATGGCCGTCCCTGCAATATATCTGCCCTGGAAGCAATATCCAGCAATCATGGAGTAACCCTGTTATTCGATGCGGCCCATGCATTCGGGTGTTCACATGAGGGACAAATGGTTGGCAATTTCGGCCGTGCGGAAGTTTTTAGTTTCCATGCCACCAAGTTTTTTCATACTTTCGAGGGGGGTGCTGTTGTCACCAATGACGCCAAGCTGGCCGGGCAAATGCGACTGCTGCGCAATTTTGGGTTTAGCGGTTATGATCGGGTGCTCGGTATTGGTCTTAACGGAAAAATGAGTGAAGCACATGCCGCCATGGGGCTTGTTCAATTGGCTGGACTCGACGATCTCCTCGCCGTTAACCGACGTAATTATCACCAGTACCGCAGTGAATTAAAAGAAACCTCTGGGGTGGAACTTCTCACATTTAATGAGAAAGAAAAGTGTAATTATCAATATGTGGTGATGAAGATCAATCAGGATCAGGCAGGTATTAAAAGGGATCAAATGGTACAGATTCTCCACGCTGAAAATGTCCTGGCCAGGCGTTATTTTTATCCGGGTTGTCATTTGATGGAACCATACAAAACCTTGATGCCGGAGAGCCGCCAATATCTAAAGGAAACTGAGAGAATTACCGGGCAGGTAGTATGCCTGCCAACCGGCACTGCTGTTGGTATTGAGGAAATTGGTAAAATCTGTTCATTAATTAACTATATCGTTGCCAATGGCCGGGAAATTCAGCGAAAAATAGCGGGCCAATAATTAATCTGAGCATGAAAGTAAGTGTCTGTATTCTTACATACAATCATGAATCCTTTATTAAACAGGCGATTGATAGTGTATTGATGCAAAAAACCGATTTTGAATATGAAATCATCATTGGAGAGGATCAATCCGCTGACAACACCCGTTCCATTGTTGAGGACTATCAAAAGAGGTTTCCCCAAACCATCAGCCTCCTTCTGTATGAGCGGAAGGATGTGATCTATATCGATGGCAAAGAGAGTGGGCGCTGGAATTTCATGAATACCCTTAAAAGTGCAAAAGGAGAGTATATTGCCCTTCTGGAAGGGGATGACTATTGGCTGGACCCTCTGAAACTACAGAAGCAGGTTGATTTCCTGGATACTCATCCCGGGTGCGCCCTATGTTTTCACGCTGCCCAGTATCAGGATGCGAACAATCACTCGCTTCACCATCTGTGGATGCCCAGGCGATTGAAGAAAGTATATACCATTGAAGACCTTTTTGTGGAAGCGAATTTTATCCCAACCGCTTCCGTCCTATTTCGGAACGGACTTTTTGAGTATTTCCCCACCTGGTTTATGAAAATCAGAGTGGGAGATTGGCCGCTCCATATTTTAAATGCTCGTCATGGAAATATTGGTTTTATCAACGAGGTGTTAAGCGCTTACCGGGTTCATGCCGGGGGAGTCTCCTCCATGAAAAGTAGAATTGAAAAATTGCAGACCAGACTCAGGATGTATCGTTTTTTTAATCGGCTTTTTTCAAACAGGTACAATCGGCAAATTCGTCAGGGTATGGCCCATGTAATTTGTAACCTGGCCTTTGAGTACGAGGGTAACGGCGACCTGCACCAGGCAAGAAGAAGTGCCTGGAAGGGATTGATGCAATACCCGGTGAGGCGGGATATTATCTGGCAGGAATTAAAAATGATTGGCAGGATAACCTTTCCCGATCTTTATAACCTTTTGAAAAAACTTAAGGGGAAGAGGTAGAGAGATTTTAAGGGATCGCCGACCAGATCAGATCATTTAAATAAATGAAAATTACTATTCTCAGTCCCAACCTCTCCAGTAATGAATTGGGCCGGGCCTTCGGGTTGGGCAAGATGCTGCAGAGCAGATATGAAGTGGAAATCATTGGCCCCCAGGTGGGCCCGCAAATATGGGCACCCCATCGCCAGGACACCACCATACCAATCAGGCCGGGCAGGGTGCGGCAATTATCCTCTATGGTGAAGGGGGACCTTGTACTGGCCTCTAAACCACTTTTGGCCAGTTTCGGCGTTGGCCTGATCAAGAAGATAATAGGAAAAAAACCGTTGATCCTGGATATTGATGATTGGCAATTGGGTATGGTTAAGAGCTATTATGCCAGGTTATCTCCAGTGGAGAAAATTTCCCGCCTGGCCGGAGACCTGATCGGTATGTCCCACAATTTTTCTTATTGGAATAATTGGTTGTGTGAACGGCTGGTATTTTTGGCTGACGAGGTGGTGGTTTCGAATCACTGGCTGCAGAAAAGATTCGGCGGGAGCATAATCTGGCATCCCCGGCAGGCAGATATGTTTGATCCAGGCCTTTACGACGCTGAGAAACTCCGGCACAGATTTGGCTTCTCGCCCGAGGATAAAGTTGTGATGTTTTCAGGTACTCCAAGACCCCACAAAGGTGTTGGGGAACTGATTAATGCGGTTGCCGGGATTCCTGATCCGCGGGTAAAACTGGTAATCGTGGGATTAGTGAATGACCGCTATTCAGATCTATTTAAAAAGAGAGGGATCAAAAAACTTGGCAGCCGCTTCTCCGCCATTGATATGGTACCATTCAACAGGATTCCGGAATGGATTGCCTGTGCCGATCTTGTGGTTTTGCCGCAAAAACATGATCCGGCCTCTATTGGCCAGATCCCGGCCAAAGTTTTTGACGCCATGTCCATGGCCAAACCGACAATCAGCACCGATGTCTGCGATCTGGCCGTGATACTCAAGAATTGCGGCTGGATTATTAAGCCTGACAATATTGAGGAACTCAGACAAACCATAGTAGAGGTATTGGCCGATCCTGGCAGAGCCCGCAAAATGGGAGAACTTGCCAGGAAACGATTCCAGGCCCATTACAGCTTCCAGCGGATGGAGGAAAGAATCCATCGGCTGATGGCAAAGTATGGCTGATTACCCAGCCGGAGTTTTTAAAGAAAACTTAAGACAGTGTGAAACGATGAAAAAAAAGATATTGGTGGTGGCTTTTTATTTTCCGCCGTTTAATCGAGTGGGTGTAAGACGGATCACTCATCTGGTGGATTTTTTACGAAAACAGGATGTTGATGTTACAGTGCTCAAGGCTGACAATAAGTATTATGGCAATGCCAGGGAAAAAGAAACTTTCCACCACTCCTTCCGGGTACTCGGTGTAGAGACAAATCATGTAAAGCTGCCCTTACCCGTTACCCTTAACGTGTTTTACGATTATTTTTTTTGGAACAGAGCCTTTAAAAAGGCAGTTGCCAGAGTTGTACGAGAGGAGCCCGTTCATGCCATCTATTTTACCGGAGGCCCCTTTTTCTATTTCACGGTTGGTGCATATATCAAGAAGAAATATGGCATCCCCTATATTCTCGATTTTCGCGATCCCTGGCTGGCAGGTCACCATCAAAAACTGAGATTGACCCGGCCAATTTTATTCTCCATGGAGTCCAAGGCCATTCAATCAGCGGAGTTGGTTTTTGATGTGACTCCGGCCATGTCTGCCTTTCGGAGGCGATTCTATAACCGGTTGAACCCGGACCGATTCGAGGTCTTTGAAAATGGATTCGATGATAATCTGGTAAAAGACCTTAAAGTGAATGCACGGCCCATTTCCTCGGCTCGTGATTTGAATTTGGGAATCTGGGGCAAATTTTCTTATTATAGTGAAAGAGATACGGATATCTTATTTCAGGCCATGCATAAATTGAAACAAGAGGCAGCCCTGCCCCTTGCGCGGCTCAAATTTCTATGTGATCCGCAAATTGAAGCTTATTCGTTACAAAAGGTTAAAGATCTTTCCCTCCAGGATGAGGTGGAATTTATTGATTATGGCGGCTACCGTGAGGGGCTGCAATTGCTGGGCAGCCTCGATTGCCTCGTGTTAAATCATCGATCCCCTCTGATGGTAGGGACCAAGATTTACGATTATATCTATTTAAACAAACCAATTGTGGCCTTTGCCAGGCCAAAGAGTGCGATCGCGGATTTATTGTCCGGATTGAAGAATGCCTTTCTGGTAAGTAATACTTCAGAGTTCATACAAGCATTATTGCAGATTCGCGAAACCGGGGTAAGGGAGCTGAATCCACAATTGGATGTGTATCGTTACTCCCGTAACCACGCACTGGAAAAGGCATTCCCGGCCATAAAGAAGGTATTGCAGGTGGCAAAAATAAAGTGAATCCAACCACTTACGCAGGCAAAAATTCCGGCAATCCTGGGGGGATAGCCTTATGGGGATGAAAAAACGTCAGGAGGTGTGCTGTTAACATATTATTGATTGCTTACTATTTTCCTCCCATTAATAGCGGCGGCAGTATGCGGCCGGTAAAGATGGCAAAATATCTCAGGTCTTGCGGGCACAATGTGTGGGTACTGACCCATTCCTACAGCCGTACACCGGTGGATGAAGAGCAAATCATACGCGTTTTGGATGTATCCTTCAACCGTCAAAGGCAGGGGATAAAAAAGGCAAT
>CBFDCH010000201.1:0-5589 GCA_965603235.1 uncultured bacterium
AGGGCAGCAAAGAGGACTTGATCTCAATTAAAAAAATCACACCCCTGCCCGTATTGAGGAAAGATTTCATCATTCACCCTTTTCAAATTTACGAATCCTATAACCTGGGCGCTGATTTTATCCTATTGATTGTCGCCTGCCTGAACGAGGAGCAACTTGGTACTCTCTATCAGTTGGCCCTGAATCTTGGCCTACAGGTTTTACTGGAAGTTCACAATGAAGAGGAATTGGATCGAGCTCTACGATTAAATCCAGCCATACTGGGCATTAACAACCGCGATTTAAAAACATTTCAAGTAGACGTAAAAATTTCTTTCAGACTTAAATCCCTTATACCTCCGGCCGTGAAGGTGATCAGTGAATCAGGAATCAAAACTCGTGCTGATATTCTTTCACTGAAACAGGCCGGTTTTAACGGTGCACTGATTGGCGAGGCCCTGCTTAAGGATTCTTATCCCGGAAAGGCCCTGGGGAGATTAATCCATGGTTAAAATAAAAATCTGCGGCATTACCAACCTGGAGGATTACAACCATGCCGTTACTCATGGGGTTGACTACACCGGTTTTATCTTTTATACCGGTTCTCCAAGGTGTATTGGCCGGGAAGAGGTTAATAAAATCATCGATTCGGGTAAAAAGGGAACTCACCTGAAGGTGGGAGTATTTGTAAATGAGGAACAACAAAGGGTAAAAGAAATTTTTTACCGGTCATGCCTGGACCTGGTTCAGCTGCATGGCGAAGAGTCCCCTGAGTATTGTCACGAATTGGATCTCCCCTACTGGAAAGTGATTCGGGTTAAAGACCACTTCTCCCTGCTGCATTTGGATGAGTTACCGGGGGAAACCGTTGTCCTGGATACCTATAGTAATAAAACGAGGGGAGGGACTGGTCAGCCATTTGACCTTGAATTGGCTCGAGAGGTTATAGCCAGGGGCAAAAAAATCATTATTGCCGGTGGAGTATCCATTGATAACATAGACTCGATTCTTAGCCTCTCTCCCTATGCTGTTGATTTAAGCAGCTCACTGGAGAGTTCGCCGGGTAAAAAATCCGTTGATAAAATCAACCAATTTTTCAACAAAATCAAATCAAGAGGATAAAATGTCAGACAGGAGAAGAACAAACCAATATCGTTACTTCGGCCCTTATGGCGGGCGTTTTGTGCCGGAAATGTTGATTCCGGCATTGGATGAATTGGAAACCTCATACAACAAATTTAAGGACTCCAGTCAATTTAAACAGGAGTTACAGACGCTATTTAATGATTACGCCGGTCGTCCCACCCCACTATACCGGGCAGAAAATTTCTCCCGCCACGTGGGCCTGGAAAAAATATACCTCAAACTGGAAGGATTGGCCCACACAGGCGCACATAAGATTAACAATGTACTGGGACAAGCCCTGTTGGCACAAAAGATGGGTAAAAAGGTACTAATAGCCGAAACCGGAGCAGGGCAACATGGTTTGGCAACAGCCACGGTAGCGGCAAAATTCGGCATGGCCTGCAAGGTTTTTATGGGGGCAGTGGATATCAAACGGCAATATCCCAATGTATTTGCCATGAAATTGCTGGGAGCTGAAGTTATTCCCGTTAACTTCGGAACAAAAACCTTAAAAGATGCCGTGAACGCTGCCTTAAAATTCTGGATTGAACATTTGGACGAGACACACTACTTACTCGGTTCAGCCCTGGGTCCACACCCCTATCCCATGATGGTCAGGGATTTCCAATCTGTTATCGGTAAAGAGGTAAAAGCACAGATCATGAAACTGGAGAAGCGGCTGCCAGATGTTTTAATCGCATGTGTGGGTGGCGGATCAAATTCGATGGGTCTATTCTCCCCATTTCTAAATGAGCCGGGGATTCGGTTTTATGGCGTGGAAGCCGGAGGCAAAGGAGACCGACCGGGTGAAAATGCAGTACGGCTGGGAGGCAATGGCAAAGTCGGCACTGTGCAGGGATACCGTTCTTATTTTCTGCAGGATGCCTGTGGACAGGTACTCACCACTCATTCTATCAGCGCAGGCCTCGATTATGCCGGAATTGGTCCGGAGTTGGCATATCTCTATGATAATAAGAAAGTCTCTTTTGCCAGTGTTAATGACAAAGAAGTGTTAGAAGGGTTCCAGATGCTAAGCTGTAAGGAGGGTATTATCCCGGCGCTGGAATCGGCTCACGCAGTGGCGTTTACCTGTAAAATTGCCAGAGCTCTGGCTCCTGACTCCATAGTGGTTGTTAATATTTCCGGCCGCGGCGACAAGGACCTGTTTATTACAGCCCGTCATCTGGACTATACTAATTGGCAGCAATTTCTGAGGGGAGAGGTGAACAATGCAAAATCTGATAGATAGGGTTTTCCAAGCTAACCAGGGGATAAAAATTATGACCCATGTTGTGGCGGGTTACCCGGATCTAGCCACCAGTAAAGAAATCATTCTGGCCATGGACAGGAGTGAGGCAGACCTGATTGAAATCCAAATTCCCTTTTCGGATCCCATGGCTGACGGTCGCACCATCATGACAGCAAACCAAACAGCCCTGGACAACGGTACTTCTCCAACAGACTGTTTCCAGCTTGTCAGGGATTTGCAGGGCCCGGTAAATACTCCCCTGCTCTTCATGACTTATGGTAACATCCCCTTTAATATGGGCATGGAACGATTTATTCGTGAGAGCGCCAGATGTGGAATAAGCGGCCTGATTATCCCTGACCTCCCCTTTGACGAAGACAATGAAAATTATCCGGAGATGGCAAAAAACAATGGCCTTCACTCCATTCACGTTGTATCTCCCGATGTGCCGGTGTCCCGATTGAAGGAGATTTGTAAAAGGTCTTCCGGATTTATTTATACAACCCTCAAGGTGGGCATCACTGGTGCCAGAACGGCCATTGATCGTCAAGGACTGGCCTATGTCGACACAATCAAGAAACAAACCCGGCTGCCCGTGGCCGCAGGCTTTGGCATCTCTTCCCCGGCCCAGGTGAAACAGCTACAGGGAATTGCTGATATCGCTGTGATAGGTTCTCATGTAATCAACCTGTATGATCAGCATGGGCTGGCCAAAGTAATAGAATTCCTGGGCCAGTGCAAAGGGAATTGAGGGATTAGCCGAGAGGGGTTTCAATTATTTTACTGATCAGCTTTTTATTGGCCCTGGCCTGCACAAAAAACATGGCCAGCATCCAGCCATTTGCCAGCACAAGGGTGTAATAGAAAAAAACCATCGGCTCAAGTAAAAAACAGCTGATCACCAAAGCTGTTATATGTGTTGAATAACCGATCAAATTCCACATCATTATCAGGGGTCTGTTATACTTTTTATACTCTCCTGGTTCAAACTGGATAAAGGATTTGGCCATTTTACCGGCCAGAATATAGTTATATTTAAGATAATAACGGATCATAAATTTTTCAAAACGTTTTCCCCTGGACTTTTCAAGCTGGTGCAATTCCCTGGAGAATTCTTTGATCTCTGACTGGGGGCTTATTAACTTTCCCTCAACATGGGCCTCATACAAGTTGCGAAATTTGTCGGTCAGGGCTGCGTGGACCACGGCGGATATCCCGGCCAGAACCACCAGCAGCCAGGGCCTCAATGGCAGGGATACATCCCCCACTTTAACAGCCCGGGTCAGGCCAATGGCAAACCCGGAAAACACTGCGACACTCACAATATAATCCACCATGCCATCCACCAGGCGGCCTATCTTGGTGCCTGTACCCTTTACCCGGGCAATCATACCGTCAAGACAGTCAAATACATTAGCCAGGCCAAATAGGGCACCGCCCCATAAAAAGCCGGTATGATTTCCTCTGGCCAGGAATAATCCCGCGGCAATGCCTGTTAACATTGCCAGGAGGCTGACTTGGTTGGGTGTGATAGGTAGGTGTTTAAATACTTTTAACAGCAGATACGCAAGCGGCCGGAAAAAGAAAAAATCGACCAACTCTTCAACATATATGGTTTTTAATGTTGATAAATAACCTTTTAACCAGCGCATGCAAATCCTGTTTATAAAAATTCCTTGATATCATGGGTTTTCAGGTATAGTTTCAGGGTTTTCAGAAATTCAACCAAATCCGTTTTATAAATCTGTCCAATATTGGCTATGCGGAAGGTTGCTTTACTTGCCCCCTTGCCCGGGTATATGGTGAAATCCCTTTCAACTAAGAAATCATGCATCTGATCAAAATTATAATTGACATCGGTCGGTTCCAAAACAGCGGTCAATAACTTGGATTGCTGGGCCATAGGTAACAATAATTTAAAACCAAGATCCATCAGTCCATCTACCAACACCTGCCAGTTGCCGCAATAGCGGCGAAAACGATTTTCTCCCCCTTCCTGGAAATATTCATCCAGGGCCTGTTTAAGGGCATAAAATATTTGCACCGGCGGTGTAAACTGCATCTGTTTGTTCTTTAGAAAAAAACTGTATTGCTGAAAAAGATTTAGATAGTAGGAACGGGTGGGAGTATAAGTTGGTTGGTCCACCAACTCTTTTTTACAAATAACAAAACTCAGGCCAGCCATCCCCTGAATATTTTTATTGGAGGTGGAGACGATATAATCATAATCTGTTTCAGCCAGATCAATGGGAATCCCGGCATATGAGGAAATGGTATCAACAATGATTTGAATGCCCAAACGGCGGCATAAATGGAGGAAATCCTGGATGGGGTTCAGCATACCTGTGGTGGTTTCATGATGTACAATTCCCAGGTGCGAGACCTTTCCCTCATATTCTTTCAATAATTTTTCAACGTCCTGAATATCCGGATAATCACCGTATCCAATCTCATATTTGATAACCTGGATAGCATAACTCTCTGCGATTTTTATCATGCGGCTGCCATATGCGCCATTGGCAACAACCAATAAATATTTATCTTCGGGGATCACTGAATTAATAACCGCATCAACAGCCGCGGTTCCCGAGCCCGCAAAAATAACAGACTGGTACGAGTCTCCCCCGTTTACTACCTGGACCAATTTTCGCTGAATTTCCTCTTGCAACTGTCCAAATGTTGTTTCTCTGGGGCAGATATCCGGGACAACCATGGCGTATTTTACAGAATCTGTGGTGGTGGCAGGACCTGGATTAAGTAGTATATTCCTCTTGATCGGTTTCATTTATCTTCAGATCATAATTATTATTGATTTGTTTAAATAAGTCAATAACCCATTCAACTTTTAATGAGTAATTGCGGCAGGATCTCCTTTTCCACTCGTTTGAAATGGTGTTCGTTATCGATCTCCGCCCATACCAGGTCATCTACTTTTAAATAGTATACCGGATGATTTTGGGCTGTTTGCACAACACATTGCTCATATTCTACCATCAAGGAATCGGCAAACATCTTCTCCGCTCTTTGAAACATTTTGGCACACAATGTTTGCGAAAACTTGGAAATACCAACCAATTCGCCGACAATGTTTTTTAAAGCGGTTTTATCTTTGGACAAACCGGTAATCTGTCCGTCAGAGGCTTCAACATACACTTCATCGCCCGACTTGGTAAAACCGGAGATTAAAATTTGATCTTGCAGGTTTGATGCTAAAAGTTCTTTGGGCCCTCTGAATT
>CBFDCH010000202.1:0-5578 GCA_965603235.1 uncultured bacterium
GTCGGTAGTGTTATCATACCCCAAACAATTATCAACAAAGGGATAAGCAGCTGCACCAGGAGAATGGCACCCAGGAGGGCGAGAATCGACATAAATAATGATTCACCGAGGAATTGCCTGACCAATTGGCTCCGTTTTGCGCCAGCCACCTTGCGCATGCAAATCTCTTTTGCCCTGCCGGCAGACCTGGCAGTGGCCAGGTTGATGAAATTGATCAAAGCTATTATTAATATCATTATGGCAATCAGTGAGAATATATGCACGTGTTTGATGTTGCCGAATCCGTGGTCATATTTGGTCAGGGGGTGTAAATATATTTTACTTAGAGATTGAAGGGAGAGGGAAACCTGACCGCTTACGACCTGATATGCGCCGTGTTTAACAGCCACCTGATTAATCTTTTTAATGATCTCTTGATGGTCAGTACCCGGTATCCGCTGCACATAGGTCCTGAAATTAAAATCACCCCAACCCATACCCTTTAAACCGGCCTTCTCAGCCAGGACGAATGACAGGACAAAATCAAAACTAAGGTGGGAATTGGCTGGAATATCTTTTATGATACCGCTCACTTTCAGGTTATATCTCCCTTCAATATTTATCAGTTTATTCATTGGATCCTGACTACCAAAATACCTTTTAGCCATTGTTTCCGACATCACAATATTAAGAGGGGAGGAGAGGGCGGTTTTGGCGCTGCCTTTCAACAGAGGAAAGGTAAACATGTCAAAGAGAGCAGGATCGGCTATCAGTCCCTTGTCTTCATAAAATGCCTTGTCCCCGTATTTTATGACAAATTTAGGCGAGGGAAATGTTCTGACCGCCCGGGAAATTTCCGGAATCTCCTTCTCTATGGCCGGCGCCAAGGGTCCGGGTGTGCCGTTCCAGATGGTATTTTTCCCTACGCTTATTATTCTGTAAATATCCTGCCTATTGGCATGAAATCTGTCAAAGCTCAATTCATCCTGAATCCACAAAATGATCAGTACACAGCAGGCCATACCCAGGGCGAGCCCTGATACATTAATAAAGGAATATATCCGGTGCTTTAAAAGGTTTCTTAGAGTAATTTTAAAATAATTCTTGAACATGACCAATCCCCAGGCAAATGAGTTGGCCATAAACAGTGGCATGGATTTGAAAACCTGTTTCCAAATCCATGCAAATGCCTTCCATCTGCCGCGGCTATGATAGATATGTTCATACATTTCCTCACAGTCGCCGCTGACCGGATCCATGTAAATTTGTCTGCAGAAAAGTCTCAGTAAATGAATAGCGAATCTGGGTGGTTTGATTTTTTCGGATTTCATTTTAATTTTACTGCCTTCAGATCCGGCAACCCGGCCAGCATTTCTTTTTGAACCCTGAGGCTCTCCCTCAATGCGGACGTCCCCTTGACTGTAATTTTGAAATATCTTTTGCTTTTTCCGCCACGTTTGGATGTGGGTTCTCCCTGATAGGAGACCACATAACCCAGCCTCGCCAGCCTATCGAGCGGGACATATATTGATCCAATGGACCAGTCAGTCCGCGTTTTTTCGGAAACATACTTTAGTATCTCAACACCGTAGGCGTTTTCCCCCAGGTTGGTTAATATCTTCATCCAGCCTCCTCTGCCTGATATCTTATTAATATTAGAAGATATAATAATATACGCGCGGCAGTGTGAAAAGTTTCATTAAAAGTGGTTTTTTTATCAAATCCAATCATTTTTATTCTTGAAAGCCTGATTTTGCCTGCCAATGTTTTCTTTAATGGGGATATAAACCACATGATCCTTGTTAAATCCCAGGTTTTTTGTCCTGGTATGGTGGATCTGTCGGTATATGGTAATGGTGCTGCAGACAAGAATGACAGCAATTATAAATTGGGCCACAACCAGGCTGCGACACTTTTAGTGATAAGTTACAAAAATACTGGAAAAATCATGAGACCCGGTCTATTTAGCGATCATTTTTTTGGGTACCGGGTACTTCAGGACCAGGGCTTGCTTCAGGTGTTTAGCTGCCAGCTGCTCTTTTTTTAAGGAGCGGTAAAATTGTGCCAAAATGCAGTGGGTCATGCCGCCAGCAGGGTTCTTTTCCACCTGCCGTCGGTATTTTGTTATGGCCTGATCCACCTGTTTTAGACCTTTGTAAAAGGCGAATAATTTAAAATAGCCAAAGTGGATACTTGGATTTCTCCTGATATAATTTTCGTACAAACTGATTCCCCGGTTCGCCCGATCATTGAACCGGTAGAAATCGGCCAGTTCAATTAATGCCAGCTTACTGATTAAGGGGAAGTCTTTTTCATTGGCAACGATTTCCCGGTACGCCAGCTCCAATAAAGCACGGCCAATCTTTGCATGCTTTCCGTAACGGTAATGCCGGCTCAGTTTGAAAATCCTGTCAACATATTCTGATTGATCCTTTTCTATGACCATTTTAAATTTAGCAATGGCCTGTTCGATTTGGCCCTTTTCCACATAGACACGGCCCAGGAAATATTGGGCTTCAATGAAGTTCTTGTCCAGTATTAAAACCTTGTGCAATACGGTCTCTGCCTTGTCCAGGGCTCCCATCCCCAGGTAGGCCTTGGCCAGCTCAAAGTGGGCCTCCTTATGTGCTGGCTTGATGGTAATTGCCCGGTTAAAAGCCTGGGCAGCCGGCAGCCATTCTTTCTTACTCTGAAGAATTTTGCCCAGGTTATAATATGCTTCAGCAAATTCAGGCCACAGTGTAAGGGCTTTGCGTAAATGGATTAAGGCCTGGTTGTTATTTTTTTCCCCCATATAAGCCTCGCCCAGTTTGTTATGGAAATAGGAATTTTTTGGTTTCAGGGTAACAGCTTTGTTTAAAGAAGCAATGGCTTTTTCATACCGCCAATATCCCATATGAGACCGGCCCAGGTTGTAGTGAGCATCCGCATAGTTAGGGGAGAGTTCAATAGCTTTCTCAGCCGATCGCCTGGCTGAGGAAAAGGATTTTCCTAACTCTAGTAGGCAATAGGCCACCATATTGTGACCAGAGGCATTTTTGGGATCTTTGTAAGTGGAGCGCCTGTAGGCGTCAAGGGCCTTGTCCAGGTTGCCGCTCTCCAGGTAGCATCGGCCTATACTGCGCAAGGAGGGAGCATAGTCGGATTTGAGATTTATTGCATTTTTGAAATGGGGAATGGCCTGGCGCCACATTTTTTTCTTCATGTACGCACTGCCCAAGTTGTTGTAAGCCTTGTAGTCCTTAGGTTTGATACGACTTAGCTGGTTGAAAATAGATATGGCCTGATCATACATTTTTTTCCGGTTATAGATAATTCCCAATTCATTATATGCTCGGGCATAGTCGGTTTTGATGCGGATGGCCTGTTTGAGAGGGGTGATGGCCCTATCCAGCCAACCCTTACTGGCATAAGCCCAACCCAGGTAGGTGTGGGCCTGATAATCTACCGGATCAATACGTATTGCCTGCTCCAATTGCTCGATTCCCCTGTCTAGGTCTCCACTGCTCATGTAAATGTCAGTCAGACGTCTATAAGCCTTTTTGTGACGAGGATTGAGGATCAGCGTTTTTTTCAGATAGGCGATGGCCTGGCTTAAACTGCCTTTGCCATAATAGGCCAGGCCCAAATTGTAATGGGCCGATACATCCCCGGATTTGATAGCCAATACCTTTTGGTATTCCCGGATTGCCTCATCGTAACGCTTGGACTTCAGGTATGAGGTTCCCAGGTTGTAGTGACTGCGCCTGGAATCAGGACTCAGCCGGATGGCCTTTTCCAGGGCCCATCTCTTCTGCTGTTGCATCCCTTTTTTGCCGTAAACCAGTGAGAGGTTATGATAGGCTTCGCCATTGTTGGCATCAATGACTATGATTTTTTTGTAGGCATTGATGGCTGCATCCAGTTTGCCCTGGGCACTGTAGAGATTGCCCAGATTGAGCAGTGCTGCTTTATTATTTGGTTTAAATTGCAGGGCCTGCTGATAGGCCCACAAAGCCATGTCTGATTTGTTTTGCTTGGAGTAGATCAATCCCAGGTTGATATAAGCGTTGTGCATCTTGGGCTGATAGCGAAGAACGTATTTGAATTCCGCCTCTGCTTTGTTTAGCTGTCCTGTGTCCATATATTTTAAACCTCGGTTAAAGGCCGCCTTCAAATTCCTCTCATTTTGAAGGGAATTACCCGGCAAGTTTACCATCAGGAAAGATAAACAGAGAAAGAAAAATACCGCAGCTAAAAAATGTTTTTTAATATCCGTTCCTTCCAGCATAACCACCTCCACCATTATATATAATGAGCCAGAGGATATTTTTCAACAAAAAGGTACAGACGAGAAAATTGAAATGTAAAATGCAAACAACAAGACATGACCCCGTCAAAGAAAAGCCAGAACTTCCTGGGCTGAGGGTTTCTTTTGCGGATCTTTGGTCAGTTGGTTAGATAATTTACCTGTAGATCTTTTGTTGACAGGCAGGAAAAATTATTTTTTACTCATAACGCAACGATTTCACCGGGTTGGCGCGAGCGGTTTTTATGGTTTTAAAGGCTATGGTTAAGATCGCAACCATTGAAACCAATAGTGTGCCCATGATAAAAACCTCTGCTCCCATGACCGTGTGATAGGCAAAACTGCTTAGAAACGAACGCATTGAAAGATAGGCAATGGGCCAGGCCAGCACATTGGCCAGCATGATCCACAGGAAAAATTCCCGGGCCAGCAATGAAACGATTTGTCTTACAGAAGCGCCCATTACCTTGCGGATGCCAATCTCCTTGGTCCGTTGTTCCGCGGTAAATGAAGTGAGGCCCAGCAAGCCCAGGCAGCATATCACCAGGGCCAGAATGGTGAAGAGATTCAAAATCGTGGCGGTTTGCCTCTCCTTTTTATAGTTATTATCATAAGCCTGGTCCAGGAAGTTATACTCAAATGGGGAGAGGGGATTGAACTTTTGCCAGGCCCGGCGGATGGCTGCCAGGCTGTCTGATACTTCCTCTTTGTTGATCCTTATCAACACCTTGCCATACTGGGCGGCTGCAGCCGGATTTTCCAGAATCCAGAAAACAAGGGGCTCGATACGGCGGTGGAGTGAATTGAAGTGGGTATCCTTGATAATACCGACAATCTTTCCCTTCCTCTTGCTGTGGGCAAAAAACTGGCCAACTGGATTGTTGATACCCATTTTCCGGACAGCTTCCTGGTTCAGGATATAGGCCTGGCTGGCATCTGTGGGGTGTTTTTTTGAGAAGGTCCGGCCAGCAGCCATTTCGACATCAAGGGTTTCAAAAAAGTCATAATCCACCAGGTTCAATACCATGTCAATGCTCCGCTGAGGGTCCTTTCCAGTCCAGTGATAATCGGTAGTGCGAAAAGTCCCGCTTTCGGCAAACAGGTAATACTGTGCGGTGACGCCCTGGATATTCCGGTTTTTTAACAATTCATTTTTGAAAGCCTGGTATTGTTTGCCAATGTTTTCTTTAATGGGGATATAGACGACATGATCTTTGTTAAACCCCAGGTTTTTCGTCTTGACATAGTGGATCTGGTTGTATATGGTAATGGTGCTGCAGATGAGTATAATGGCAATGACAAACTGCACCA
>CBFDCH010000203.1:0-5564 GCA_965603235.1 uncultured bacterium
AGCCTCTTCAAGCGATTCATATGTAAAGGCCTGTTTAATTTGTGAAAGAGGTGTGGTGAGTCCTTTCAATTCCAGTTTTCTCCCATATGCATGCAGGGTCTCAATCATGCCGGCGATACCTGCAAATCTACCAAAGAAGATCAATCTTTGGTTTTTTTCATTAACAATTCGTTCATAATCGATCAGGTTGGTTTTCATTCGGATCATCTGTTGCAGCATGGCCATGTTGTAGGATTGCCCTTTTATGGTATGGGAGAAAAACACATAGGTTTTCCCCGGGCTGAATAATTTTAATGGTATCTCTTTGACCGCCAGTATAATATCGGCATCGCTTAAATCTTCACTGATTCGTGCGCCGGCTTCTTGATATGATTGATCGGAGTATATCCTGAGAGCAGAAGGCTGCACAATGGTCTGGATATTAAATTTTTGTTTGAGTTCTTTGACATGTTTCGGTATGAGTGGGGTTCTTCTTTCCCACTCATTTTTGTCTTCTCTACGTAAGGCAATTATTTTTTTCATGGTTTTCAACCGTAAAATCTATCAGAGTCATGTCCTGAAGTCAATCGTTTCCGTCAAAAAAAATAATTTTATCATCTACAACCGGGGCAGGCATTATCAACAGCATTTTCAGGTCCCCCGATGCCTCCTGAACCATGTGTTTTTCGCCCGGCTGGACAAACAACATGTCATCTGCCAGGAGTTCGACTATTTTGCCATCCACTGTGATTTTCAATTTTCCCTGAATAACATAAAAATATTCATACATCTGCTGATGTAAATGGCGCTGAAGATTTATCGCTTGCGTTTGGACCACCCTTAATTGAAGAGGAAAGAGATCCTTTTGATAAATCCATTCTCCTTGTTTACCCATTTGTCGTTTTATCACCATTTACCCCTCCATTATTGGCATGGTACTTTAAATTACGGCTAAATTCAACAACCTGTTTTTGTTATATTTTATTGGAGCCCTCCCCAGGGCACTTTATGCTGGATTACCAAATATGTATTATTCAATCTGAAATGGAATTTATTTTTTGTTATAATTGTGGAAAGGGAACAAAAGGAGTTTTTATGAAGTATCCGCTTATCCAAGCACTGTATCAGGTAAAGGAGAAAAAAATGCAAAAAGGCATTGGATTGATATTTTGTTTAATTGTTTGTCTGTTTTCCACTTTAATGTTTGCTCAAAATGTAAATAATCCCGACAAGCCCCTCCGGGGCGAATGGGATCTTCAACCTAGCAGGGTTTGGGAAATTGAGAAGCTGGGCAAGGATCCTCTGATTCACCCACAACAGATTTTACTAACGAATGAAGGGAAGCTGACTGTGATAGATAGGGGTTTTGATTGTATCTATGTTCTGAATAAAAAGGGGAAAAAGTTGTTCACTTTTGCCTGCAAAGGGGTTGGGCCTGGAAAAGTTACCGGAGTTACCAGAATTTTTAGCCAGGAGGACCTGATTGTGGTTGACAGCAGGAAGATTAACTATTACTCTGCAGCGGGGAAATTTGTTAAGGCTCACAACAGGAAATCATATTTTTACAGCCCCCGGCTGTTTGTGAACAATAACATTTTTGTTGGAGCGCCCTTTTCTAAAATGGAATTTAAGAAGAGTCGTGGGAAAATCATGCTGATTGATATGAAAAGGAGAAGGAAAAAATTGATTGGCCAATTCCACCTCGCCCCATATGGTATCATCCCGCAGGGAACTAAAGAATACGGTATCTACGATGAGGCGTTCACTCCCACTATGATCGTTGGACATCATAAAGGGCGTCTATATTATGGTTTGAATGATTCCTATTCCGTTACGGTTGGGGATTTGTCAGGAAATAGATTATTTACCTTTGGGATTAACAGAAAGGATAGGCCGGCAACTTCCGAGCAGATGCGTCAACGACTAAAAATGACGGGTATACCCACGCTAGCATTGGCAGATTTGCTGCATCAGCTGCCCAAAAAAATCACACAGTTCAACCGCGTAGAAATTCACTCCGGATTTATTTTTGTATTTGTAACCCCTTTAAACCTATATCCCCGTGAGCGATCCATTGATATTTTCTCCCTCACCGGTAAGTATCTGTATCAGGCAAAGATTGTCCTGCCGGAGGGGAACCAGATGCTGGCTACCATTTTCTCAAATTTGATTATTCATGACAACGAAATGTTTGTTGCCTACAGGAAAGGAAAAGGAAAAGTTGTTATTGGAAAATTTAAAATCAAATTACCCAAGAATTAGATTTTAGGGAATCCGGGTCAGTTTTAACATGTTGGTGGCGCCCCGCAAGGGAGTTGGTCCAGATACAATCACAACCATATCGCCCGGTTTTAACATTCCTCTTTCCTTGATTTTTTCCTCCCCTTTTGAGATCATTTCGTCGGTTTTTTTTGCAAATTCTACGTAATGGGGAATAATTCCCCACATGGGAGCCATACGTCCAAGAATCTCTTTTTGAGAGGTGAAAGCATAAACCGGACATGGGGGTCTGTATTTTGAAATCTTCAAAGCGGTATTGCCGGTAAAGCTGAAAACCAGGATCGATTTGGCCTTCATCTCCCGAGCGATATTTACAGCACTGCGAACAATTGCTTCCGTGTTGGTTAAGTTTGTACGTTGTAATTGAAGATCAAAGTTGAAGTGGCTGGAGTTTTCAGTTACCAGAGCAATACGTCTCATCATACTGACTGCCCGGTCCGGGTATTTTCCGACAGCAGTCTCCCCGGAGAGCATGACGGCATCACTTCCATCTATAATGGCATTGGATACATCCGAAGCTTCTGCCCTTGTAGGTCTGGGATTATGGATCATGGATTCCAGCATTTGGGTGGCAGTAATGGTCAGTTTATTTTCCAGATTGGCTTTCTTGAGTAATTCCTTTTGAATTATTGGGACCTGTTCAGGAGGGATTTCCACCCCCAGGTCTCCTCTGGCCAGCATAATGCCGTCAAAATTATCGATGATTTCCCCAATGTTTTTTAAAGCCAGGCTTCTTTCAATTTTTGCAATTATTGGTATGCTTTTATTTCTCTGTCCTATAATATCTCTCAATGGTTGAGCGTTGCTGCCGGAATCGACAAAACTCATGGCAATCAAATCGACATCATTATCCAGTCCGAAACAAAGATCTTGCCGGTCTTTGCTGGTAAATACCGGCATGGCGTTTTTTATATCCGGCAGGTTGATCCCCTTTCGAGATTTGGCCACTCCTGGTACAATAACCTGACAGGTGACGTGGAATTTATTGATTTCCTTGACTCTTAATTCAATATAGCAGTCATCTATCAGGATCGAATTTCCCGGAATAACCCAATCCAACAGGTCCTTGAAATCTGTATATAACTCAGCTTCATCTTTTTTGTTAACAGCCAGCCTAACCAGGGAGTTACGTTTAAGCTCAACCGGATCCTTCATGGAAGCCAGCCTGATTTTAGGACCGCAAAGGTCTTGTAGAATTGCCACAGGTTGATTCAGGTGGTTTGATAGTTTTCGTATATGTTTGATGGCTTGAAAATGGTCTTCGTATGTGCCATGAGAGAAATTCAACCGGGCAATTGTCATACCGTTTTGTATTAGCCTTGTCATGATTTTTTCGTTATTTGAAGCGGGTCCAATGGTAGCGACAATTTTGGTCTTTGCCAATTTTGTTCTGGGGGCAGCTGAGTCAACCATGAAAAACCTTGGCTCCATTTTAGCTTCAGCTGCCGCCAAAGTCAAGGTTTTGTCAAAGCAGGAAAATGTTGTTATTACCGCAGGACTGGATCATCTCTTCCGGCCATATACTTGCCTGTACTTCTCCCACATGGGCTTTCCTAAGGAAAAAAAGACACAAGCGAGATTGACCGATACCACCGCCTATTGAGAGTGGTAACTCTCCGTTTATGAGTTTTTTATGAAAGAATAGCTTCCTTCGCCGGGTGGTGTTAGTCAGGTGAAGCTGTCTTTCCAGGGCAGGCCCATCCACCCTGATCCCCATGGATGACAGTTCAATGGATCGGCTTAGCACAGGATACCACACCAGAATATCTCCGTTTAATCCTTTTCCCTCACCAGCGGGGGTTGTCCAGTCATCATAGTCGGGGGCCCGCTGATCATGAGGTTGTCCATCTCCAAGTGGAGAACCGATGCCAATGATAAACACTGCGCCATGTTTCCGGCAAATCTCATCTTCTCTCTCCTGAGGTTTTAAATGGGGATACCGTTCTCTTAATTTTTCGGCATGGATGAAGGTGATTCCTTCCGGAAGTATGGGCTTAATTTCAGGATAAAGTTGATAAATATAGTTTTCTGTACTTTTAATGCAGGAGTAGATTTTTTTAACAATTGTTTTTAAAAATGTCAGTTGTCTCTCCTCCCTGCTTATAACCCGTTCCCAGTCCCATTGGTCCACATATATTGAGTGCAGGTTACCCAGGGCCTCATCGGGCCGCAGGGCATTCATGTCAGTATATAATCCCTCACTTTGAGGCAGATTCAATTCGGCCAGCATCAACCGTTTCCATTTGGCCAGTGATTGGATAATTTCCGCTGATGCACCATTCATACTTTTTATTGAAAACGAGACTGGTTTTTCAACCCCATTTAAATCATCATTGATTCCCAGGCCCGATCTGACAAAGATGGGGGCAGTTACCCTGCGGAGATTTAAAGAGGCTGCCAGGGCTTCCTGGAAGAAATCTTTAATCAGCTTTATGCCATTTTCCGTCTCCTGCAGAGTCAGGATGGATGTATATTTTTGTTCCGGTACTATTTCATAATTCATGTCTATTCTCCTATTGATTTTTGAAATATTGGTATGGGGGTTATAGATATCAGTGAGTGGCGGAAACCACCCGGTTATTATTATTGGTGCTGTTGTTACTCAAGGCCAACCGATAAATCGCACCAAATAAAATCATGGCATCATTATAGCGCCCAAAACTTTAAAGTCAACCCCTGTTGAAGCAGTCGGAAACCCCGCAATTATTGCTTAACAGATTTATGCATTTGGCTTTTGAAGGTTCTGCCATGAAACTGGTGATGCAGGCGCTGGGGAACCACCAGGCTTCCAAAGAGGAAATATTACAGATAAGAGACCTTTTAGATCAAATAGAAGGAGGCAAAGAGAAAAAAGCTGGAGAGGCGAAAATTTTAACTTGCTAAAAATCTAATATTGGCATTAGTTGAGGACTGTTTAATACTATTCCGGAGGTTGGCTGTCCTGCTTGGAATAGCTGGCTTTGATGCGGCTGAACTCCCTGTTCAAACGGCTGGTAAGTTTATCGATCTTGTCATGGAGAAGATGAACGCCTCCCTCAATGAGAACTTTTACCAATCCCATTCCCAATCCCAGAACGATCAGGTAAATAATAATACCAAAGCCGTAATAGACAGCACTTGGCAGGACAATGGTTTTTTCTCCCATTTTTAGGGGGGCTGATTCCCGGCCCAATTCCACCATTTTGGCGACAAATGGGACGTCTTCCGGGAGGTCATTGAAATCATGGACTAGATTTATCAGTAGCGAAGCGAGCCAAATGGCCCCCATGATCCCCAGTACCAGCAGTATTACGCCAAAGCCCGTT
>CBFDCH010000204.1:0-5558 GCA_965603235.1 uncultured bacterium
ACAATGCCCTGAAGGATGGACGTAATTTTCTCCTCTCCCATGAAGGCGCGGCAGTAATGAAGGCGGCCGGGATAAAAATGCCCAAGAGCCGAGTAGCCAAAAACATCGAGGAGGCGATTGAATTTGCTGAAGAGATCGGCTACCCCTTGGTGGCCAAGGTGGTTTCGCGACATATCCTGCACAAGAGTGATGCCGGCGGCATTGCGCTCAATCTCCTCAACAAAAAAGAGGTTATGGCTGCTTATGAAGCCATTATACAGAATGCCAGAGCCTATAAGCCGGATGCTGCTATCGATGGAATTGAGATATGCGAAATGGTTGCAGCGGGAACAGAGCTGATCGTTGGAGCCCGCGTTGATAATTCCTTTGGCCCCATTGTCATGTGCGGACTGGGGGGGATTTATGTGGAGGTCTTGAAGGACGTGGTTTTTAGAGGATTACCATTAAACAAAAAAGAGGTCATAGCCATGCTGAAGGAGATCAAATCCTATCCCATTCTGCTGGGCGTCAGAGGTGAACGGCAGCGGGATATCGAAGGAGTTATTGATACCATTATCAGAGTGGCCACAATCATCAAGGAATGTAAAAAGATCACCGATATTGAAATCAATCCCATTGTGGTTTATGAGCAAAGTGCAGGCATTAGAGCACTTGATGCCAGGATATTAATTAAAAATCCGAAGGAGGGCATTCAATGAAAAAATTACTTTTTATATCAACCCGGCCAGGAGCAGGGAAAACCAGTATTATTGCAGGTCTTGGCGCCTCTATAGGAAAAAAATGTGGCTATATCAAGCCAATGGGTGACCGGCTGGTTTACCGGCGTAAAATAAATTGGGATTATGATGCAGACCTGATAAATACTCTCTGGGGATTGGATCTCGATTCCGACCAGATGACCCTGGGATTTAACCATGCCAAGATTCGATACGTTCATGACCAGGAAAGTATCAAAAAAGTAATGGCAGAAATGATATCAACGGCCGGAAAAAACAAGGACGTTCTCTTCTTGGAGAGTGGCCATAGCCTGAGTTATGGCACCTCAATCAACCTGGATCCCATTTCCCTGGCTACCAGCACCAGTAGTGAAGCAATTTTCCTGCTGGCAGGAAATAATGATACCATTATGGACGATGTCAGCTTCATTAGAAAAAATATCAACGTAGAGGCAATAAAAACAAAAGGGATTATTATCAACAAGGTTGCAGAAGTGGATGACTTTGAGAATTATTACCTTGACAAGATCCAAAAAGAGTTGAATGTGCCGGTACTCGGCGTTTTACCGATAAAGGAGCAGCTCTCACGCTTTTCACTCCGCTTTCTGGCGGAAAAATTCTTTGCCAAAGTGATCGCCGGAGAGAAGGGATTAGACAATATTGTACACAACATCTTCGTAGGTGCCATGTCAACCGATGAATCGCTGCGCAACCCGTTATTCAACAAAGAGGACAAATTGCTCATCACCAGTGGTGACCGCAGCGACATGATCCTGGCTGCATTTGAAAGTGATACAGCAGGCATCATTTTAACCAACAATCTGTTGCCCCCATCCAACATCATATCCAAAGCCTCAGAACGGAACATCCCTTTGCTGCTGGTCACCAATGACACCTATGCCGTTGCCAGACAAATGGATAACATTGAACCGCTGCTGACCAAGTCCAGCCAGGAAAAGATCAACCTACTTAAGCGATTGAGTGAAAAATACATTAAAATTGACCAGCTCCTGGCTTAGAGGGTTGCTCATCTTAATAAAAATTAAATTGACATAGAGGAAAAAGCTGTAATAAAATTTACTTTTCTATGATAAACGGAGGTCAAATGAAAAAGTATGGTTTTATATTTTTATTGCTGGTAACATCCCTCTTATCTTCTCAGCAACTGCTAACCGTGGCTGAGAAGTCCAACTATACCAAAACATCACTATATCAGGAAGTCATGGATTTTATATTTACGGCTCAAAAAAAATCGGAAAAGATAAAGGTCCTCAATTTGACCAGCTCCACAGAAGGGCGTCTGATCCCCCTGGTGGTTGTCAGCAATGAGGGGATCAATTCCCCGTATGAGCAGCAATCATTGAACAAACCTGTTCTCCTGATTATGGCCAATATTCATGCGGGCGAAATCGAAGGCAAAGAGGCAACCCTCATGCTGTTAAGGGAATTCGCTGACAATAAACTTAACCATTTATTAAAAAACCAGGTGGTTCTCATCCTGCCCATTTTTAATCCGGATGGTAATGACAAGCTGGGGAAAAACCGCAGGGATAACGGGCCCGAACTGGCGGGAACCAGGGCCAACGGCCAAAACCTGGATCTGAACAGGGATTATATGAAAATGGATTCGCCTGAAATCCGCGCACTGGTTACACTTTTTTGCCAGTGGGATCCGGTGGTCATCGTAGACATGCATACAACCAACGGCTCATATCATCAGGAACCGGTCACCTTCTCCACCCTAACCAATCCCAACACCTCAAAAAAACTCCAGGACTACATGTGGTTCAAGCTTTTTCCTAAAGTTGTAAAAACATTAAAGGAAAAATACCATTACCATGGGGTTGCCTACGGCAATTTTGTAGACAGGAAAAATCCTGAAAAAGGCTGGCGAAATCATGCCTTTGATGCTCACTACGGTTCCAATTACGCAGGTTTGAGAAACCGTTTTACCATCCTAAACGAAAATTATTCCCATGCAGACTTTAAAACCCGGGTACTGGCGTCCTTTGGTTTTATAAAATCGATCTTGGCGTACACCAGCAACCATATCCAGACCATGCAGCAGATGGTTTATCAGGCCGACAGAGAAACAGCCAAATCCTATCACCAGGAGAATTTTGTATTAAAATTTAATGTAGAAAAACTATTTGACCTTACCCTGAAAAGTTATGTATTTAAGGTTGAGAAGATAAAACCTGAAGATAAAGACAAATACCCCCCATGGATTCGCGATTATGTCGTTAAAAAAACCGATACTCTGAAAGATTACTGCCTGCCGTACCTGGCCAAGGCATCAGCCACACAGACCGTTCCTCTGCCCTCCGGTTATGTAATCATGCCCCATCAGAGTACGATCTTAAAGAATCTGAAAAGACACGGCATAGTAGTGGAAGAATTCACCGATTCTTATAAAACAGAGTTGGAACAATTTGTTATCAAGGAGGTCAAACTCGCCCAGCGAATTTACCAGGGACGCGTCATGGTCTCGGTCAAGGGGCAATACAAAATGATTGACCTGACCATCCCCAAGGGAGCTGCATTCGTATCAATGAGACAACCCCTGGCCCGCTTGATTGCTGAATTACTGGAACCAGAAGGTTCCTCTGCACTCATAAAATGGGGATTTTTTAATCGCAATATTGTACGGCAATGGTCCCGGAATCCCGGAATATATCCAGCATACCGCATTCACAAAATTGTATCTCCCCTGCCCCTGATACAAAAATAATCAGATAATAAAAAAGGGGAAAGGCGATCTGCCTTTCCCCTTAAATCCAAATCTATAAGGAGATCGTTGGTTGCTTGTTACTCCTTCTTTCCTCCCTTGGTGCCGCCGCTGCTGGTTCGAGAAGTATTGGCGCTGAAGTTGCCGCTTGGAGCACTAAGAGCCGGGCTTGAGGAGCCCCTTGCCCGGGAACCAAATTTGGAGGCCATGGATGGAATTAACTCGCTCATATTGCCTCGCGTCAACGCAATCCGTGTTCGCATATCCATGTGATTGGAATTTAAGCCCAGTTCTTTGCAGATCACAGCATTGGTACGGCTTGAATAACGGACATCCAGGTTATTACGTTGACCCCACCTTTTATCCGGACACCAGGTACGAAAATTAGTCAATCTAGTATTGTCAGCTATAACCTTGGTTGTAATGGCTCTACCTAAAGGTTTGACCGCTGGAGCTGCATAAGGCCGGGTCCGGCGGACATCCCACCGATTCAATTTAAAATCAAAAGCCCGTTTGTTGCCGAATAGCTTTTTTTCCAGGACCGACAGCGGAGCTTTATTCATCCGTTTTATAATGGTTATAATATGTTTTGGAACTCCCCGCATTGAGATCTTCCGTTTTTTCCCCGGGTTTTCAGTGGGGATTCGGGTGGCATAAAACCTTTTGGGATCACTGCGATACAACTTGTACAGCTCTCTACTGCCGTAAACCTGACGGAGCCAATAGTCAAATTCAAAACCACGATATTGATTATAATATAATTGATCCCAGAATATGTAGGGAGAGAAAAATCGGGCCAGGCCGATAAAACCGAGGAAAGAATTCCCAACACCGGTGCTAAAGGCATCGCCGGGAATCCACACCCAGCCCTTTTTGTTCATCCATACCCAGTTGCCCAAATGTGCCGGTGCCCAGCCCCACTTTTGCGTAGGAACCAGGAATAACTTGCCATTGACATCAACATATTGAGCGTGGTAAAAGGGCCGTTGAGACATGGCGAATTGCTTCTGATAGGGGTGCCACACATAACCGAATATATCATCATACATCCACTCACCATAGAGTGTGGACCATTTTTCAGCAAAATTGATAATTCCCTTGCTGTAACGATAAATTGGCTTTGGTACGCGGCTCACTCCATAATGGAGTTCTTTGAAATTTTTATTAATCTTTTCATTCCAGATCACAAATTCCAGATTCCGTTTTACCCCCTCCACCAATTGATGATTCAGAGAGACCCGGAATCCTTTTTTTCGCTTCACGGTTTCCCGCTTCAAATTCCTTAATTTTTTGCCGAAGAGAGCCTTAACGCTACCCCTCTCAACATAAATGGATGTTCCTTCTTCACTGTCAAAATCAATAGTATTTAAGGAATTCTTTTTCATCAGTATGGCAGCATTGGGAGTGATTACCTGAAAGTTTTCCTTTTGGTAGCTGTTCACTATTGAATAAATTTCACCTCTATCCAGATACAGGGTGGTGAGCTTGCGGCTGGTGGTCAGAGCTTCAGCCAGAATAGTCTTAATACGCAATACTGTGTTCTTATCCAGCCGCATGACAGTACCGTTGTCAAATTGGATTTCACAGCGATCCTTTTCTCCGGTGACAAGCCTGTCGCCCGGGACCAGGGGTAGATTAATAGTAGCCCTGGTTTCACTGCCGTCGAGGCGAATAACCTTGGCATCGCCGTCAAGGTAGGATATGTATCCATAATGAAGATTTTCATTCGCATTTAAAATGATTGATCCCATCCCCCCCAGGATGACTAACATAATCAAACAAATCGTCTTTTTTATCATGTTTCCTCCTTCACTCATATTGAACAATAATTAGCAAGATTAATGCCAACCATGATGACGACGAATGTAACAAATAAGGGACACTCATCGGCCGATCGATTCTATTGTGTTTCACTCCCATTGAATATCGCCGGGTTATATTGACAGCATAATAAAAATATGGTAAATTACACAAATATTCTGGGCCGTTAGCTCAGCTGGCAGAGCACCGCCCTTTTAAGGCGGGTGTCGTTGGTTCGAATCCAACACGGCTCATAAAGGGCCCGTTCGTCTATCGGTTAGGACACAGGGTTTTCAACCCTGTAAGAGGAGTTC
>CBFDCH010000205.1:0-5536 GCA_965603235.1 uncultured bacterium
GACAGGGCAAAGGAAACAGCTAGATTGTCTTTTATGTCCCTGCTGCACGTCAGTATCGTGGTGCAGGTTCTTAAACACCTCACCGGCAGGCAGAGACCATCGGTTGAGAATGGTCAGGATCATTGGACCGGGCCCTCCGGTGCTGTTAAACGGTACCAGGGTGATGGATTTGCATCTTATGATGCTTTCCCCTCAGGTCACACCATTACCGTGTGGAGTGTGGCAACCGTGATTGCCCACATGTACAGGGAAACCACAATTGTTCCCATATTGTGTTATTCCCTGGCCACTCTGGCAGGATTATCCAGAGTAACAGAAGACACCCACTGGTTGTCCGATGTATTTGTCGGGGCAGTGCTGGGGTATGCGATATCAAGATTTGTGGTCAAACGCAGAGGAAAGAGTAAATTTAACATAACACCAATTGCCGGCCGCAGCGGTTTTGGCCTGAATCTTTCTATCTCATTTTAAACCATGAAAAAAGCCAAAGCGTATATTGTGATCATCCTGATTTGCTCTGGTTTTTTGTTTCTCCACGGCGAGGAAAAGGAAGAGTGGCCCGTAAAAACCGAATACAGTTTGTTTGATCAGTTTATGATCACCCATTTTCCCGGAGGTTTCAGTTATCTCAGCTTCATAGAAAACTATGTTCCGGATATTACCCTGTTAATTGAGGAGAGTAACGGCTTTGCCCTGATAGACCGGCCCCGCGTCTATTATGAGGGTGATCCCACCAATCAGTTCAACTGGTATTATAATGGATTTGATATCAGCTCTACTCTTAATGCCGGGTCCCCGGCCGTCGTATTACCACTTTCGGTTGCATCCAGTTATCAAATTAGCGGGCAAACCCCCAATTCCAGCAAGTACGGTTTTTTTTATCAATCACAGGTTCCCAGCCGCAATGTGTCTGAGTTAATCCTTTCAACCACTTTCAACGATCTGGGGTCCTATGGCCCATGGAGTACATTTATGGTGTACAACCATGCCAGTTTACGGGACAGCATGCTCTACAACACCCGCAGAAAAATCAAGGATAATTATTTTATTGACTACAACATGAACAGGCATTTCAACTGGGCAGACATTGGTTTCTCCTTCAGTTATTTTGATATTAACCGGCAATTTAATGACCTTCATGTCATGGATCAAACTTTTGTTGAAAATGCCCAGCTAATCACCATACAGTCAAGGGCGAGCCGCCATTGGCAGCAGAAGAGCTGGGAAGTTCTGGCAGTGCTCAATTTTATGGACCGGACCAACCTGCATGCTGAATTGGGCCGCTTGCCTGAAGAGACTGTGGCACAAAAGAGGAATGTTTTTTTTACCGGTTTTCACCTACATATTCCCCTGCTGGATTTAAAACTCTCATACACTCATGAAGTGGAGGAGCTTGATCCGGTTCAAAACACCTTTGACAAGGAGTTGATGGATAACGATGGTGAAGGGATGTTCCCTTTTTCACCCCTGGGTAAATTCAGAACCCATACCACCGCCCTCTCCCTGAATCTGCCCCTGCTTGGAGGCCGGCAGCAAAACGGCATCAATCTGACTGCCTATCTCGATGCCAGGTATGCCGCTATCTATGGCCAGGAGGAGGCTTATGATTTTCCGACCTTATCATTTAACCAGGAGCCTTACCTGCTGCTGCAATGGGACCGCGGAATGGATTACAGCAACTTTAACACCAGGGCTCAAGGTGGCCTGAAATTACGTATCCCCATTGGCACCTTCCTCTCATTTAACGGCAATGTTTTTTAAATATCAGCAGATCAGTGTAAACCACAAGGAGAATGATCTGAGTGCCCTGCAATTGGGGTATGACCTTGGCGTCTGTTTAAAAGGACGTACCACCCGGTTGATGCTCGCTTACGGTGAAATACCCTATGATCTGGCGACCAATCTGAATTTTTTCCTGGAACAACAACGGCCGACCGGCACTTTATTCAGGTGGCAGGATGCCAATAACGATTTTGAATATCAGAGCGGAGAAACCAGCACCATCTTCGGCTATACTGGCGGCGCTTACCACTTCCTGGGTGATAACATCAGCAATCCCACGCACAGGCGGCTGTTGTTAGCCGTTTCCTTACCTGTTTTTAAAGGTTGGATATTTAAGATCAAGGGATTATATAAAATCATTGCCCACAATTATT
The DNA here is from genome assembly GCA_965603235.1 of uncultured bacterium. GTDB lineage: Bacteria > Acidobacteriota > Aminicenantia > UBA2199 > UBA2199 > CBFDCH01. The sequence goes on from CBFDCH010000205.1 coordinate 2,157, forward strand.
GGGTGAAACACAGCGAAAATTATGGCTTTTACGAGGAAATCGGGGGAAAGGAGATTTTTTTTTATGACAGGCCCTTCAAGGATTTTACCCTGAGCAACCAGACCTTTGACAAAGACCCTTTTTATGCACAGGCATTGCTGCAACTGACCGGGGGCAAAAAAGACCGTTGGATATATTCCTTCTCCTTCCTGGCTCACATGGGTATGGGCACCACCATGTTCGGCAATGGCCCGGGCGCCAATGATTTTGGTCTGGTTGATGAATCCCAGTCCAATCCCAATTCATGGATAAACGGCCATGGCAGGCTCGATGGAGACCGCGGCTATATGGCCAAGATGTTTTTTGGCTGGTACTGGTTCAAAAATCTGTTCCTGAGTGTCAGCATCAAATACAGGGATGGTAATCCCTTTGCCTTTTTTGAGCATTTATCAAAGTATGAACAACGAGTGATTTATTATCAGACCATCAAGGCCGAGGATGAGCATGGAGTTAAAGGTGGGCCGCGGGAAGATTATGTGGCTGACATCAGCATCAAATTGCACTATAAGTTTCGCCTCTTTAACCGCAATGCCGCCATTGGATTATCATTTTTTAATTGGTTAGACTCTGGTTCCGAATTGTCCGAGTATGTTTTTTCAGGGGGCAGCCGCGATGCCGTGGAACTCCAGATCCCCCGCAGCTTCCGCCTCACCCTTTCTTACCAGTTTTAATGTTCTATGCTGTTTCTCAATCACATAGTGGAACGGAAGAAATCGTGCTATAATTAAACCTAATTTTGAGGTAAAACCATGACAAAAGCAAAGGTAGCAATTGTTAAAACGAAGCCGGCCACAGTGCTGGATGATATGGTTCGCCTTTTTGAACTGGCAGAGGGAAAAAAACACCTGGATAGCAAAACCACCACCATTTTAAAAGACAATATATCATGGCACTATCCCCTGCCATCAGCCAATACCACTCCCTGGCAGCTGGAGGGGACCATCCTGGCCCTTAAAAGAAATGGATTCTCAGATATCTCATGTGTCCAGAACAAAACCGAGGTAACCAATGCTTATAAAGGGGAAGATCTGAATAATTACAAGCCGATTTTTAAGGCCTATGAACTCCCAGTCCTTTTTAATTTTAAAGATCAGGACATGAAATGGGTCAATTACCGCCCCAAGAGTAAAATGCTTGCCCTGGAGAAAATTTATGGACATGATATTCGTATCCCCGATTATTTTATCGGTAAAAACATTATCCACCTGCCCACTGTTAAATGCCATATCTATACCACCACAACAGGGGCCATGAAAAACGCGTTTGGCGGATTATTAAACCACAAGAGGCATCAAACCCACACCTACATTCATGAGACCTTGGTTGATCTGCTGGCCATTCAAAAGGAGATTCATCCAGGCCTCTTTTGCATCATGGATGGCACCACAGCCGGCAATGGACCGGGACCCAGGATTATGAAACCGGTAAAAAAAGATATTATGCTGGCCAGTGACGACCAGGTGGCCATTGATGCCGTAGCTGCCAAGATTATGGGTTTTGATCCAATGAAGATCAAGTATATCAACCTGGCTCACCAGGCCGGCCTTGGCGTGGGTAAACCGGAAGAGATCGAGATCGTAGGAGAGAGCCAGTATGCCCAGGCCAATTGGGGATTTAAAGTGGGGCGCTCTTTTCATCAATTTGCCGGTTGGGTAACCTGGTTCGGACCCACCCGTTCCCTACAAGGCCTTTTTACACGACCGCCCATCCTTTATCTGGGTAATTTTTACTCCTTTTTCTACCATGATGTGCTGCACTGGCCCTTTTTTGAAGGTAAAATCTATAAAAAATGGCTAAAAGACTCTGAATGGGGCAGATTATTCAGCCAATACCGGGAAAAAGGGATATTACAAAAAGATTAACAAAGGGTGACAAAAATTATTCTTTTTTGATATCCTCGGGGCCGATGATAACTGCAACCCGGTTTTGGGGAGAGAGGATCTTTTTTAAAAAAGTGTTGAAATCTGTCAATGATACGGAGGCCATTGTCTCAGGCATTTGCAGAAAAAAGTCACCCCCCAGGCCCATCATCTGGAAGTAGACCACCATCAACGCTTTGCGGTCCTTACTCTCGTTCTCACGAAAATATTCGGCTGCTGCATGCGCCTTGGTGGCAGCGAAATCATCGGCAGTGATACCTGTTTGCTGCAGTTGATCCAATAGCTTTAAGAATTCGCTGTAGGCCCTGTCCTTCTTGCTGTTCTCTGTGCGCAGGTTTAGGCTCAGGATGCCGCTATTGATGTAATGGGTAAATTCAGCGCTGACAGAATAGGCCAGCTCCTGATGGGAGCGAAGATACCACAATTTTGATCCAATCCCTTTACCCAACAGGTTTTCCAATAAGTAAACCATTGCAAATTCCTGTGGCTCCAACTTGGGTAATAAGAAGGCAAAAGAAACAATGGTTTGCCGCTTATCTTTGTAGACAAAGACATGTTTGTTTTCCGGAATTGCGCCGAATGAGGAGGGGAGAGTGACTAACCCACCCACTTTAATTGTATCAGCAAACGGTTTAAAAATTTCCTTAATCTCTGGTTCAAGTAAATCGGAACACACCGCCACCGCTATGTTGCTTGAGTTAAAATATTTTTTAAAAAATTGTTTTAAATCACTCCCTTTGATTTTTTTTAGGGATTCTTCGGTGCCATAAACAGATCCATTGTAACTACCATCTTGATAAAAGGCATTAAAATGGTTCAAATACATCAGGGCCAGAGGAGTATCCTGTTCTGATTTTTGCCTGAATTTCATGGAATCTTTCATAGGTTTGATACGAATGGCTGAGAATAGGGGATCCGTGAAGTTTTTCAGAAATAATTTGATGGATTGTTTGAAATTGCCTGATAAACTCCTGATGGTAATAACTGAAAAGTCGCCAAATGTGTTGCAGTAGATGAGTGATCCAAAGGTCATCAATTCCATCAGATCAGTGCGGCTCTGGAGCTCCAGTGTCAAACGGGTGGTCATGTATGCCAGTCCTTTTTTGCCCTCTTTTTCAGCCATTTTACCGCCCCGTATGGCAATCTGTACCACTGAAATGCTGGAATTAACATCCTGCTGATAGAGGATTGAAAACTGGTCTGAAATTGTTAATCGGCTTATCTTTTCCTGAGAAGCGGAGGGGAGATTGCAGACCAGAAAAAGTGAGAAAAGAATGAGGAGGAAGGCTCTTTTTTGCTTCATTTTTTGTCCTGGGGATTAATAATAACTGTCACATGGTTTCCCTTACTGAAATAGGTCCGAATCACTTTTGATAAATCTGAAGACTTAACCTTTTGCAGCCGATGCAGGTAATTGTCGGATCGGCTCTTTTCCTGAAGCAGCATGGACCGCGCATAGGA
>CBFDCH010000206.1:0-5516 GCA_965603235.1 uncultured bacterium
AGTTGTACCCGGCCTGCTGAAAAAATGGCATGTACAGTCCTACACCACTGATGAAATATCTTCTTTGAAAACCGCTCCCATTAACAATACCCGTTTCGCCCTGTATCAATCCTGGAGATCCAGTATGGATGAAGGTTGGACCCGCTACATGCTTGATGACCTCGGTGTTCCCTTCACCACCATTCACAACAAAGATTTCAAGGGCAAAAAAATTGACCTTAAAAAACGGTTTGATGTCATTGTTTTTGCCAGTGAGAGTTATCAAATCATCAAGGACGGCAAACCGGATCCCAAGTCGCGCTGGGCCAGGTATTTTACCCCCATGCCCAAACCCTATGACGGCGGCATTGGCAAAGAAGGGATAAAAGCGTTAAAAGATTTTGTCGCCAAGGGCGGCATACTGGTAACATTAAATGATGCCAGCCAGTTGGCCCTGAAAGAGTTTAAGGTGCCGGCCAGCAATGCTCTTGAACGTGTTAGCAGGGATAAATTTTTCTGTCCTAGCTCTATCCTAAAAGTGAAGGTGAATACGAAAACACCGATCGGTTTTGGCTTACCCGCTGAAACGCCTGTGGTATTTTCCCGCAGTCCGGCATTTCGCACCTGGGTTCCTTCCGGTGAATGGGATCGTACCGTGGTTGCTGCCTACCCAAGGATAACATCCTGCTGAGTGGCTGGCTGCTGGGAGAAGATGCGATCAGTAGACGGGCCGCAGTGGTTGACGCGAAGTACAAAAAAGGGCACATCATCCTCATCGGTGTTCGTTGCCAGCACCGTGCCCAGTCTCACGGAGCCTATAAGTTCCTGTTAAACGCCCTCCTCTATCCCGGGAAATAGCAATTTGACAATATAATTGTGCCAGGGGTTTTAAAACCCCTGGCACATACCAATTAAGGATAAAAAATGCCGGGACCCCGAGCCTTTAGCCATTCGGCAATTTCGTCGTTTCAATCCTGCCCCCAGGCCTATGAGTTTCGATATATCAAAAAACTGCCCGAAGCCTTTACCTCAATTGAACTGCATATGGGCCGCCAGGTTCACGAAGTGCTGCGTTGGGGATATGATAAAAAGGACAGCGGTGTCCAGCCAGACCTGCAAGAGGCCATCCACCTGTATAAAAACAAATTTTACCAGGCTCAAAGTGAAAGGATCAGGATCATAAAAAGTGGCTACAACCAGGATGATTATTTTCAGCAGGGCAAAAACCTGTTGGAAAATTTTTTCAACCGCATTTTGTTCAGTGATACCAGCCAAACCATTTCCCTGGAACACTCCTTCACCATCAGCATAGATGGCCAAATAAAATACCGGGGAGTGATCGATCGGCTGGCCAAATTGGAATCCGATATGATCCGGGTCACTGATTTTAAAACCGGCAAAGCCGGCCAGCCCCTGGAAGACATGCAATTGCCCTCCTATGCCCTCTATGTCTTTGATCAATACCAGCCAGAAACCATTGAATTATGCATTGAGGATCTAAAGGGAGAACGAACCTTAACCGCCCCCTTCAACCAGAGTGATATCATTGGGATTAAAGAGGAATTGCTTAAAAATATCGGCAACATTCTGCAGGCTGAAACATTTTCACCGCATCCCTCAATACTCTGTCAGTGGTGCGGGTATCAGAACATCTGTCCCAGCCCCCACCAATCGGTCTCCCTGCTCAACCTCAATCTAACCCCTGAACCCCTCCAGGCAGGAGAAGAGAAGAATGCCTGCCCCGATTGCGGAAGCGAATTACAGGAGAGGAGCGGTAAGTACGGCCCCTTCCTTGGCTGTACCAATTATCCTACCTGCCGCTACACCCTGAACCTTGACCCGGTGACAAAAAAACCGTTGGACCTGGCAGAGAGTGACGGCCAGGATATCTGCCCGGAATGCGGTAGTCTTTTAAAAGAAAAAAGGGGTAAATTCGGCCCCTTTATCGGCTGTACCAATTATCCCAATTGCCGCTTTACCCGACCCGTTGAATAGAGGGATACCTGTTTTCTCTACTCTATAATTTTAACCTTACTGAATCCTGTTCTGCCGAAGTATTGGGGATGGTACATGCCCTGCACCAGGCAGGGGAGCCAGGTGAATTCGCCGCTGTACATGGCCTTGATAAAGTAGACCACCCGTGCCTTACCGTTTAATCTATAGGAATAGAACACGGTCCTATCTGCTGCATTTTCCCGCCGCAGCCAGGGATAATAATACCCTCTTTTGGCATTGTCCCGGTTAAATTCCGCAAACTTCCGGCCTGTGTCTACATCCTGGCGCATCACCTCAAATCCGGCGGCCAGCGGTTCATCAATCACACCATAAGGCACTTCCTTATCCGTTTCTACCAGCAATTCCACCATATAGACATCACCCTTTTTAAAGAACCCGGTCTTCTCTCCCTTTTTATTATATATATTCCTTATTATTTTAATACCCCGGCTCTTGGCCGGAGCCTGAGATAGTTTGTAGCTCAGTTGGGTGGTCAGGTAGACCTGCTTGTCAGCTTTGGCGTTGACATCAAATTCCTTTTCCATTCGGGACATCTTTTTTTCAACCAGCAGCCGGTCCCCCAACTTTTCAAGTACCTTTTCCCGCTTAACATCCAGGAAATTTACAGCCACCGTTTTTCTACCCAGTTCCTCCATGTGCCGTACATATTCCTGAATGGCATAGAGGATCCAGAAATTGGTCTGGGTGGTGTGCCAGTACCAGGGTTTCACTTCCAGCAGCCAGCGTACGATTCGTGGAGCCATCTGATGCTTGCCCTTTACCTCCAGCATGGCTTGCAGCAGCAGGGCCGTGGCATAACGGGAGGAGTAAAAGGGAATGGATCTATCATAGCGTTCCCCTACCTCGAAATAGGCAAAATCTGCTTCAATCTGCAGACGGTTGTTAAATTCCTGCACCATGGCATTCAACAGGTTTTGATCCTTTAATTGATTGTTGATGGCCCTGAATAAAAAGGCCCGTCCCAGCCAGGACAATTGTTCCAGCTCCATAAAGAACGATTTCAATTTTTTGGTTGAAGCCCGTTTGTCCATGCTCAACAAGTATTGGTAAAAACAGCTATTCCCTTTGTTCAACCTACGTCGTCTTAACAGAGCTTCCAAATCCTTCATCAATTGTTCATCTACTGAGAAATCCCTGGCCCGGGCCAGTTTCATGGCCCATAACACGTACAGGGTTAAATAATCTGATCCATACCTGCCACCCTGGTAATAGGAGAGGGTACCGTCGGAATAACGGAATTTGGGAATCTCATCCAGGTATTTCTGTATCTTTTGCCTCATTTTTATTAAATTAACATCCAGGTCCAGGGCTTTGATGAAATCAGCCTCCATCACCAGAAAAGGCATGGCCCTGGAGGTTCGCTGCTCCAGGCAGCCGTAGGGATATCTAATGAGCTTGCCGGCAATACCCCGGGCAGGTTTAACAATCGAAGAGGCCAGGATCAGATTTAAGCGGTAATCAAAAGCGTTTTTAACCGGAACAATCCCCTTTTTAAATTCCTTACCCACATCAAAATCAATCACGGTTTCCGGAACAAAGTTTTGATACACCGGCAGTATTTTTAACAGCCCATCATCATCACCCGGGGCCAGGGCATAAAATTTGATCTGTGCCTCTCCCGCTGTGTCAGCCAAAAAATCGAACTGGACCAATTGATTCTTTTTTCTGGCCAGTACAAACCGCTTCTGATGATCCCCGGGAATGGATATACCTTCCGGCTTGGCCAGCACCTCCACTCTTACGTCCTGATTCTTACGGTTGCTGACCTGGACGCCTCCTTTAAACCGGTCATGCTCACGGGCAAATTCGGGCATGGCCTCTTCCAGCAGCAATTTCTTGGATACCAGGAAGTTGGTGTCGCCACTGCCGAACTGATCCTCATTGTAAGCTACAGCCATGATGCGGAAGGTGGAGAGGGAATCCGATGTCTTAAAGTTAACCGTTGCCCGGCCCATATTATCGGTTTCAACGACCTTGAAAAACAATACTTCTTTAAAATCCTGCCGCAATTTGATCCCTTCCAAACCGCCGCCGCCCGTGATACCCAATACTGATTTAAACTTTTTCCCTTTGGGTAATTTGGCAAAGGCTTCCTTTGTCATAACCTGGGCCACAGAACTCCTACGGGTATCAATCACCGGCGCCTGGCCAGCAACCACAATCTCATTGGTCATTGAGGTGGGCTGGTATTCTGAATAATTAAAGCGGGCCGGTTTTTTATTTTCCTTATCGGAAAACATCACCACATTAACAATTACCAGGCCATACCCCTGGTGGGCCACAAAATAGTGGGATTTATAACCTTTGATATCAAAGGCCAGGTCCCAATTTTCCCTGTGGGACACATCAAAAAAGTAAAATCCCTGGGCAGTGGTGATGGTGGTGAGTTCCTTTTTCCCCTTTTCCCGGATCAATTTTATTTTTAAATTGACAAAGGGTTCGCCATCTGCCTTCACCACCCGGCCGAAAGCACCTTGACTGCCGGGCAATAAATCCTGGTGGGGATGATAGAAGCGCCAGTGGTTAAAAGATTTTGAAAATCGGTTAACCGGATGTTTTATCCATGGATACATCTCACCGTAAAACCACTCAAACAGATTTGGGGTTTTGAAGGAACTCAAGGAGAGGTTGCCCTCATCCACACAAAACACAAATACCTTGGCCTTTCGCCTTTTTTTATCCGCTCCAGTGACCTGTAGTTTTATCCTGGTGTCAGTGGCCGGTTTGACTTCGCCTGCTACCCTGAGGTCTAAATTTAATTTCTTTTTATCGGATTCCACCCTAATCGTTTTATTATCCTCGTGGGTAACACCATTTTTGAAGATTCCCATTACCTTGATCCGCGCGAAGGGATAAAACTTATCCGTTATTTTTATATCCAGAGGAGTGGTTCGTTTCAGTTTAAAAGTCCGCTTCTCCAGCACATCATGCTGGGCAATGGTGAGTAGCCCCAAACCCTCTTTCGGACTCCTTACATAGAGGCGTACCGTATCGCCCACCTTAACCTTTTCTTTTTCAATATCAATGTTGAATTTGTCATCAGTCAAACTGCTTGAATAGCTCCAGACATATACGTAACGGGAGGTGGATAGGATCCTGTTTTCAGGGCCAAAACTGTCACAGCGCACCAGATACCTTCCCGGTTCTTTCAAAGAAATGGCAAAGGTTTTCTGTTTGTTCATCTGAAAATCATCAAATACCTTAACTTTTTTTAACTCCTGGTCCCAGTAGCTGCGTCCACGTTTTTTGTAGATAACTTTGTAAAGGCTTAGCCGGCATTTCCCACTGGTTAATACACCCTTTGAGGTTACCATCACCAGGTCCGCTGTCAGTCCTTTTTTTAATGGAACATAATTGGACATTTTAATGCCTACAATGCGGTTCACCGGAAAATAAAAGGCACCCTGATCAGCGTGGAATTCTTTGCCCTCTTTTGATTCAGCAGTAGCGGTAAACTGGAGACGGCCCAGGTAATTTATCCCTTTCATCTTCTTTAAAGGATATGAAAAACGGAAACGGCC
>CBFDCH010000207.1:0-5501 GCA_965603235.1 uncultured bacterium
CCTGATAGGTGAAAAGCTGGGTGATTTTACAGAGTTTATGCTCCCGGTTCCTTTTGATCAGCAAAACCTCTTCACCCTGCTTCAAGGTACCATTGTGGATTTTTCCGGTTCCAATTTTTCCTAGATAATTATCATAACTGATTGCTGATGTCAGGAATTGTAACGGTTCATTTTTGTCGCCCAGGGGTTCATCCACATGACTGATTATTGTCTCAAAGAGTGGCGTCAAATCGGTATTCTTATCTTCAGATTCATATCGGGCAAAACCCGCTTTTGCCGAAGAGTAGATGACAGGAAAATCGAGTTGTTCTTCGTTGGCGTTTAATTCGACAAAGAGGTCAAAAACCTGGTTTAAGACCTCATCGGGCCTGGCATTGGGACGATCGATTTTATTGATGACGACAATGGGTTTTAAGTTCTGCTCCAATGATTTTTTAAGCACGTATTTGGTCTGGGGCATCGGGCCTTCAAAGGCATCAACAAGCAGCAGTACAGAATCAACCATTTTTATTATCCTCTGTACTTCTCCTCCGAAATCCGCATGTCCCGGTGTATCAACAATGTTTATTTTGTAATCCTTATAAAACAGGGCTGCATTTTTTGAGAAAATAGTTATCCCTTTCTCCCTTTCGAGATCGTTTGAATCCATCACTCGCTCAACAATCTTTTGGTTCTCTCGGAAAATCCCTGCCTGTTTTAAGGCAGCGTCGATCAGCGTTGTTTTTCCATGATCAACATGGGCGATTATGGCAATATTCTTTATCTTTTTCATTCTCTTCCATTAAATATAAGGGTACACATCCCTGCAAAAAGGTTATTTTTCCCCGGGACTGTGACCAAGCCCTTATGAAGCGTAATTATACCATATTTTGCCCCTTTGTCAATTGGGAACAGGAAACATAAAAAATTTATTTTTCAGGAGTCAGTGTAATTGTCTGTTGCTTTGCTCTATTGGTAACAGCCTGGGAAGCCGGACATTAACTATTTCCCCGAGGGGTTTGCCTCTTGATTTTTTGCACCCCCAGCATTATATTTGATATATTAAAGATGGAAATAATCGGCTCGGGGAAAATGTAATGAACCATTCATATTCAGGGGAAACGTTTTCCGAGCGGGTGAAGAAGGTAATAAAAAGCATTCCCAGTGGCAAGGTGGCTACATATGGGCAGGTGGCTTTCCTGGCCGGGTATTTTGGGTATGCCAAGCAGGTGGCGTATATTCTCCACTCCTCGTCTAAAAAAGACAACCTGCCCTGGCAGCGGGTGATCAATGCCAAGGGAAAGATATCGCTTGGACAGGGAAAGGGCTTTGAACAGCAGAAAAAGCTTTTGCTTGAGGAAGGTGTGGTGTTTGATCACAACAACCGCATCGATCTGGATCGTTTTATGTGGGACCCGGATTTATTTTAAGGCAGCCATGATCCGTTTGATCACACCTCCAGCGTCAGGAGTCCAGCGGACCACAATCAGCAAGTCGTATTTTTCTATCACTATAATAAAATTGCCGCCAAATCCGGCAGCATAATAGGATTCTGGAACATCGGCAGTTACGTTTTTCCCGGTATTGAGCCACCACATATAGCCGTAACGGGGGTTGGCCTTGGCCGGCTGCTGCAGCATCTTGATCCACCTCTGCGAGATGAGCTGTTTTTTTCCCCACTTGCCGTTTCGTAAAAAGAGGAGACCAAAACGGGCCTGATCGCGGGTGTTGATAAACATGCCGCCGCCCCAATGACCGCCGCCGCTGACAGATTGCACCTTCAAACCATCGACCAAAACCCAGGAATTCTTATATCCATGCCAGCGCCAGGTAGAGGATGCGCCAATGGGGTCCATGATTTTTTCGCGCAGGATCACTGGTAATGGCCGCCGCCATACCTGAAGTAAACAATAGGCCAGCAGATTGACCCGCACATCATTGTATTTGAAGTGGCTGCCCGGTTCGTGCAATTCCCGTTTACGTACATTATCCCATGTATCTTTACGGGAGGGGCGGTCTGCCCAATCGTACCGGTCCCAGAGCTCCCCCTGCCAGTCAGAGGTCTGCTGCAATAGATGCTCCCAGGTAATTTTAGCGTTGTGTTCAGAATCAAATTTGCCGTCCGTCACATATCGCTGCACCGGGTCCTGAACACTTGCCAGCAAGCCCGCATCCAGGGCCAGGCCGGCCGTTGTGGAGAGGTAACTCTTGGTAACACTGAAGGTCATATCGACACGCCGGGTGTCGCCCCATTCAGCGATAATATAACCGTTTTTGATAATCAAACCACAGGCATCGCCCCGTTTTTTGGTTGGTCCCAGAATAGAGAAATAGGGTTCTCGGGAAAAGGACTTGGTAATTGCCTCATCTAAATCTTTGGACTCGGTCCAGCCCTTGCTCTTGGCGAATTCAACCGCCTGCTGCAGTAGTTTTGCGTTAACTCCCACCGCCTCGGGCTTTATAGTTTTCCACTCCCCCTTGGGGGGGAAATAACCTTTTTTAACTTTTGCAGCCGATAGATTTAACGGCACAGAAACAATAATTGATAGGGCCAGAAACACCACAAAAAACCGAAAAGTTTTTATACCCATGATAAAACCTCCTGAAGATGAAATGTATGGCTCATTTTAACTTTATGGAGATATTATGGAAGAGTGTTTCTTCTTTGTCAACTTGAATTTGATTACCTTTCCCACCCACCCCTTAAAATCACATCTATCGAAAACAACAAGCTGGCAACGGTTTAGATGTCAATTTTGTATTGGATGACATAGGGGTTGCCGTCCTCGTCCATGGAGGTGGTCCAGAAAAATCCCTTGTGAAAACACATGGGTTTTCTCCGCAGGTCATCGGGTCGTTCAACCTGAGGAATTTTTAAGTAGAATTTATCCTCAAGTGCTCCCTTGATGTTATGAACATTCACCAGCACACGGTTTTCTTTATCCATACTGGAGGTGAACACCAGCAATTTCCCATTGTACATTTTTATTGTGTAGATATCATTGTAGTATTTTCGATTTTTTATTTTCTCAATTTTTGCATCATATTCACCTTCAGCTTGTTTGCTTATATAGGGAATCGGTTTATAGGGGAGCTTTATTTGATCCAGGAGCTTATGGGAATTTAAATCGAAGCGGTCGATCTCATACCTTGCTTTGTGAACCGTAAATAGTTGGTTGTTGCGGTTGTCAAAAGCGGTGAGCAGGCGAGTGACCTCATCCATGGCAATGAGTGTTCGTCCATCTTTTGAGGTCTGTTTGATCAGGGCATCGATGGTAGTGAATTTAATTCCTGTCTGATGAAGAGTTCCCTGGGGATCACAATAAATAATTTGGTTCAGACTTTTATTGATCCCGCTCTTGAGGTCTCTTGCAGACATTTTACTATAGTTGAAGTAATATTTGTTCTTGATCACATTTATAATCGAGGTGAAGATTTGAGCTTTAAAAATTGTAAACTCGCGGATGTGTTTCCCTGCTAAACTGTTTAAAACGACCTTTACGGGCATATATGATGCGGTAACTATCCCATCATCAAAAAAGAAAAAATTGGCAAAATTCTTGACCTCTCCCGGTCCTTCACCAATCTTAATGAAATTTTTGACAAACTTCCCCTGGGGCGTAAATTTAAACAAGGCTTTACTCTCAGCCACAAAAATCGATCCGTCTGGTGCAATTTTAATCCTCCTGGGCCGTTTAAAGGCAAAATCTCCCTCTTCATCTGTGATACGAGTTACTTCCGTTAGTTTGGCTATTTTTGTGGGTGTGTTTTTAGGCGGTTCCACCGCTGAAGAATTAAATATTAAAATAAACAAAAGTATAAATATTAAAAATGTTCTTTGCATGGTATTGGCCTCCTCTGAATATAATTAGACTCTCCAATTGGTTAAAAGGTTTCCCCTGAATCAAATTAACAGGTTGCACTGTGACCTTTTTTGTGGAATAAATTAGAGAGCACTTGACAGCGGACAGGCATTCTTCTAAGATATTCATAGTTAACCACATTGGTTACCTTTCGGTTATGATTTAAAGGTTTATTAAAACAAAAATGGAGGTACACATGAGTCAAAAAGCCAATAAGGGAAGAAGGACTTTTTTAAAGAGCGGTCTGGCCGGAATGGCTGGAATCGGATTATTGCCTGGTATGGTAAAGGGCGAAGATGGGGAAGGTATTGCCAAATCCAGGAAAAAATTTATTTACCGGACATTGGGTAAAACCGGTATTAAAGTACCCATAGTCAGCATGGGGGTAATGAACGCCGATAATCCCAAATTGGTAAAGGCTGCCCTTGATGCCGGTATTGTCCATCTTGATACGGCTCACTATTATCAGCGGGGCAGAAATGAGGAGATGGTGGGCCAGGTGATCAAGGATTATAAGCGGAGCGACTATGTTCTGGCCACCAAGGTACCCGGTTTACACGAAGATCGCAAGACGGGTAAAATTAATCCGGATACCAAACCGGAACCCTTTTTAAACATGTTTGAAATCAGTCTGAAGCGATTGGGCCTGAAGTATGTGGACGTCTTACACCTGCACAGTGTCAAGAGTGCGGCCGGGGCCGTATTTAAACCGTTGATGAATGCCATGGCCAAGCTTAAAGAGGCTGGCAAGGTGAAGTATTTGGGCCTCTCCACCCATAAAAAAGAACCTGAAGTGATTCGCGCGGCTGCAGATTCCGGATTTTACGATATTGTTCTCACAGCCTACAATTTTAAGCAGGATCATCGGGAGGAGGTCAAAAAAGCCATCGCTTACGCGGCCAAAAAGGGCATAGGCATTGTGGCCATGAAAACCCAGGCCGGTGTGTACTGGGACAAGGAAAAACTCAATCCCATCAACATGAAAGCGGCTTTAAAATGGGCCTTGCAGGATGTAAATGTACATACCTCGATTCCCGGATTTACCACTTTTGATCAGATGAAACTCGATCTTACTGTCATGGCGGATCTTTCACTCAGCGTCCAGGAGAAAAAGGACCTCCAATTTGGTGAGAAGAATAAGCTGGCCGGTCTCTATTGTAAACAATGTGGTTCCTGTTTGTCCCAGTGCAAACAAAACCTCAATATTCCCGACCTGATGCGCAGCTATATGTATGCCTATGGTTATAAAAATCTAGCTGTTGCCAAACAATTGATGGAGGAGTTACAGGTCAATTCCAATGCCTGTCAGGACTGTTCCACCTGCAGCGTGACATGCAGCAACAGTTTTAATGTCAGGGATAGAATTACCGATATTGTCAGGATCAACGATATTCCCAACGACTTTTTGGTTTAGTATAGAACTTTTATTTATTCGTGTCTTTTTCGACGGTATAGATAGCCCCTGCGATTCGCCATTGTTTTTTTAGTTTTATCAGGCTGAACGCATCCACTCCGGTGTGGCTTTTTTTACCATCTATGTAGAAGGTATAATCGGTCCATACCATGGCAATGTCTTTGTGAACAAGTACCCGGGGATTGTGCATTACCTCTTTGTATTGTTTGTTGCCCTTTGAGGTACTTTTCATAAACTGGTCATAG
>CBFDCH010000208.1:0-5479 GCA_965603235.1 uncultured bacterium
ACCAGACTGCTCCACCCCGCGGCACCAAAGTTGAAGTATATCTGATTTCCATGTGGATGTCAAATAATTCAGAATCGTTGAATATACCTGCAAGATTCTATAAAATAAAGGTGCCTGGATACTCTAATGAACCTAAACATTCTGGCCAATTATCCCAAAAGCCTGCACTGCAAACAAGACTAAGTATATCATCTTCTAAAACGATAGGAGGCGAGGCAAAATTTGTCGCCCCTCGTCCAGAATAAAACCAACTACAGATTCGTACGTATATATAGGTTAATCAAAAGGAGTGGTGCAATGAAAAAATTAGTATTGGTTTTTATTCTATTTATGATTTCTTCTTTATTGTTTGGGGACAAAGTGGCAGTACTGGAACAAATTAACAAACCAGCCTCAATTGCGGTTGATAACAGCCAATTGTATGTGCCTGAAGGAACAACAATTTATATTTATTCATTAAAGGATTACAAGTTTCTAAAGAAATTTGGCAAGGCCGGCGAAGGACCGATGGAATTCAGACAATTTACTGTAGTAACGCCTCTTGAGAAAAACCTTTTAATAAACAGTACCGGCAAGGTCTCCTATTACAGCAAAAAGGGTGAATACCAACGGGAAATAAAAGGCAAAGGTGGATTTAATTTTGTCTTTCTGCCTCTAAAAGAAAATTTTGTGGCTTTTGGAATAACAGCGGATAATAGTGTTCGCTATCGAACCGTTAATCTCTTTGATTCACAATTGAATAAAATCAAAGAAATTACCAAGTACAAAGATTTTTTCCAGCAGGGGAAAAAAATTGATCCCTTGGCCCAAAAGGGGAAAACCTATCAGACTGTGGATGATAAGATTATTATTGATGATTTTGACGGTTCCATTCAAATCATTAATCAAAGCGGAAAGGTATTGAAATCCTTTAAACCCAAGTATCAAAAACATAAGCTAACAGATAAACATAAAACAGCCATACTGGAATTTTACAAGACCAATCCCCAAACAAGAGCTGTTTATGAACAGGTAAAACACCTGGTGGAATTCCCTTCATATTTCCCCTCAGTTCAAAACTTTGTATCAGCCGATAAAAAGATATACCTAAATACTTACAGAAGAAAGGATAACAAAGCGGAATTTTTTGTTTATGACCTGGCTGGTAAGCTCATCAAACATACCTGGGTGCCTTTTTTTGATGTCATGCCTCAAGTACCTCAACCGTATGCTATTAAAAACGGAAAAATTTACCAAGTTCATGAAAACGAAGACGATGAAGAATGGGAATTGCATATAAATAATATATTATAGTAATTTGCGTAATGTAGGGGCGAATCCATGCGTTCGCCCAAAGGAAAGAGGCGATTAATTATTTCCTATACCCCGGATAACCGGCTCTCATTAAATCCTTGAGAGAGCCGAAGGGACGGGGCGGATTGAGGTAACCGCCAAGAAACTTATATACATCAAAACGGATCTGTTTGCCCAGCATGGTATCCAAGCGGTCAAAACTGTGGCCACCCGGCTTATCTTTAAAAATCCTGTATTTGAATTTTTTACCAGCAGCTTTCAGGGATTTGATCAGATGCTCCACCTCAAGTACATTTACATCATCGTCGTTGGTATTGGTATGGATCAGCAGAGGGGTTTGCAGCTTGTGCGCCTGCCAGGCGGGGGACCGCCGTTTATACTCCTCCACGTCCTGGCGTGCGGTTTTGCCAATATGATAGGGAGCAGAGTAGAGTTTGCGATAGGCATCTGTTTGATAACCCATACGGGCAATCAGGTCGCTCACCGGCACTCCTGCATAGGCCACCTTATAATCCTTGGGATGATTAAAGATATTCATTAAGGATATCAGCCCGCCATGGCTCCAGCCCAAAATTCCCACGCGGGTGCTATCGATAAAGTCATAATTTTTCAGCATATAGTTGCGGCTGGCATACACATCCTCTACTTCCAAGCCGCCATAGTCGATTAGCCGGTACATGCCTCCGCCATACCCGGTGCTGCCACGGTACTCCGGGGCAATTACCACATACCCCTGAGCTATAAGCTCACGGACAATATGGGTGTAGTAGGTGCTAAAGTTAGAGTGAACGCCACCGTGAGGAAATACCAGCAGGGGATACTTTTTGCCATAATTGATGCGCCGGGGGATAAATACGTAGGAATAGAATTTTAGCGGATTTTTAACACCCATGCCCGTGGGATTTGTTACTTTTCCCCGGGGAGGACCCACATGGCGGACCTTGTCAATATAAGCCAGATCACCAAGGCGGTGAAACCACATGATATCATCAATGGATTTTTCCAGCTTATCCAGACGATGCCCCAGGTTTTCAAACCGCTTTTCCAATCGGGTGATTTTCTTTTTCAGTTCTCCATCATCATCTGCCAGCAGCGGAGACAAGACCATGCTGAACAGGAAAAAGGCCACAAGAACCACTTTGAAAGCTTTCATATTTGTATGTCGCATTTAATTCCTCCAGATAATTAAAGTATAACCATTTTTGTACGAATTTCAACTGTGAACGGTTTTACTTCGCTGGTTTTCCGCTGAAAAATAAACGAGAAAAATGGTCATACGTCTCTTAAAACACGCAACTCCCCCATTTCTTGCAAGCGAATACCGAGAAATGTCAATGTAAATCCACCCTAAATCTGATTTAAAATAAACTTATTAAGCCACCAGGTCGCGGGTGTGGAAGATGCGCAGGGCCAGATAGAACAAACCCGCTGTGAGTAAAACCAATACGGCAACATGTATGGGATTGAGGCCATTGACCAGGGGGGTGGCGCCATTGTAATAGTAAAAAGGGGAAAAATACCGAAAGGGCCGCAGGCTCTTAACCATGGGCGCGTAGGCATCCACCAGATAGGTGATCATAGCGAATGCACCAATTAAGCCATAACCGATCTTTTTTTTCATAAACAGTGCACCCATCATCAAGGTGAGGGCGGTAAAGACTGCACCAAGTAGAAAACAGCTGAAAACCATTTCCATTAAGCGAAATTTATTGAGCGTTACGGCAAAAACCCAGGAACTGACACTCATGGCCAGCCCAAACACAGCTGCCAGCAACAATATACCGGCACAAATTGCTACAAATTTCTCAATGAGCACCCGGGCCCTGGATATGGGATTGGCCAACAATAAATCTAATGTGCCCCGCTCCTTCTCGCCAGCCAGGGTATCGCCTGCCCTGGAAATGGCAAATATTAAAAAGAGGATCGGTGCCGTCATTGAGAAAGGCTGAACGGAAAAGAAACCCTCTGGAGTGGTTAATTTTGCCGTATCACCAATTAAATTTTTAATTATTGGCGGTAATTTTTCCATTAATTGTAAAAATTCCCCGGCACGGGAAACATAGGGGTAAAAGTACATCAGATAAAAGGAGAGGGCCACAAAACCCAGGGACCACCAGAATAAAACGTACCGGTAATCCCGCAGGGTTTTGAATAAAATATTACGAAACATGATCCTGATCTCCATAATAATCGAGAAAGATTTCTTCCAAACTGGGTTGATGACAGTTTAAGCTGCGTATCTTGTATTTGGCCGCCAATTTAATTAATTGATCCATGTTACCCAATACCCGGCACTTCAACACCCGGTTAACCACGGAAACAGAACGGATGTTTTCAAGCTTCTCAAACTCCCTGACCTTGAAATTCTCAAGGAAATGGATTTCCACATCATGAATGGTGTGAAGCTGTAATTTGCCAATATTTTCAACGGCAATCACCTTGCCATTGCGAATGATGCTAACCCGGTCGCACACCCGCTCCACCTCTGACAACACATGAGATGAGAGCAATATGGTTTTGCCTTGTGTTTTAAATTCGGTGATTAATTTAAAAAATTCATGACGGATCAAAGGGTCCAAGCCATTGGTGGGCTCATCCAAAATCAATAGTTCCGGCTGATGCATCAATGCCTGAATTAGACCGACTTTCTGTTTATTCCCATGAGAAAGAGTGCTGATCCGCTGGCGCAGGTCACACTGCAGACGTTCTGCCAATTCCTCCACAAAGGACCATTTTACCCCACCCCTGAGATGGCCAAAATATTGGCAGAATTCCTTAATGGTAAGCTCTTCATACAATGAAAGTTCTCCGGGAAGATACCCCACGCGTCTTAACACTTCATGGCTGTTATCATGAGGGTCAAGGCCTAAAAGGGAGGCAGTGCCTGAATTGGCCCGCATATAACCCATCAAAATTCTCAGAGTAGTGGTTTTTCCGGCGCCATTGGGACCCAGGTAACCAAAAATTTCTCCCTGATGAACCTGCAAATCCACTTCCACAATACCACGATGATTGCCATAGAACTTGGTAAGAGCTTCAGTTTGAACCACTACATCAGACATGGTAGTACCATTATATCAGATTTGAGAGTTTTCTCTCAAATCCCTGCCTCCTTCAAAAAAATTAAATCTATTTTAGCCTAATACTTTTACTTAATTTCCCTGCATGTCTTGAATTGTACTTGATCGTAGCAGTCCCTTTACCCGCTACCAGAAACTGGTACTCAACTTTGCCAAAGCCCGGCACAAATAGAAATTGAACTTCCGGCCGATACTCTTTGTAGCTTACCTGATCGCGGTATACATTCTGCAATTGGCCGCCGGCAATAACCTTGATCCCTTGACCACTCACTTTCAACATGTCTTTGGGGTAGAGTTTCACCTTCTGGGCATGAAAACTCATGGTCGGCATGGCGCGGGAATTGAGCAGGCGAATCCGAACCCGGTTTAGGCCCTTACCCATTTTCTTGATCTCAAACACCTCCATTTTTACTTCCGGTGTTTGCTGGGCGGAAAAAATCACTGCCGCGGCATTGCGGTGGACCATGTCCTTGATCATAAAAGGATGGGGCAAACGGGTGCTGAACTTAATCCAGCCGCCGATTTCAATATCGCCAAAGGTGGGATGTTTGAACTTGGTCCAGGGCTTGAAGAGTTCTCCCTGGGTCAGATAATCATTAAATTTGAGTCTTTCCCTCTCCAGAGTCGGATCACCAAAGAAAAAATCCCCATCCTCTTCTTCCGGCTTTACGACTTTCTTTTGCTCCTTCAGGGTCTTAAATGATTCCTGCTTGTCCATGAAAAGTTCCCCCACGTAACAATAGGCACCCTGGATCAGGTGCATAAAGGAGTCAAAATCGCCGTAAGTTTCATACATATCCTTCCAGGCGATGACATACTTGTAGCCGGGAATCATCCGCTCTGACTGGAAGCCAATATAGTCATATACCGCCACATCGCCCTTGGGGAATTCGCCATCTGCCTTGGTGGCAGGTCCACGAACAATCAATCCTCCGGTATTGTGAAAATCCCAACCCATACAAATATTGGGACGGTTGGTAATAAATTCAGCCAATGCTTTAATGCCCACTCCGGAGTGGGGATAATCGCCGCCTCCGGCCTGAACATACATAGGCCCCCAATTGTATCCCCAATTGCGGTTCCCATCCACATACCCTTCAGAATCC
>CBFDCH010000209.1:0-5477 GCA_965603235.1 uncultured bacterium
TTCTGGTAAAGTATACATCAGCTCCTCGATTTTTTCTTTCAATTGTTTGCAGGCGGAGCATTGTTTGATGTGTCGGGAGATTATTTTTTTAGTCTCCGCATTCACATCATTTTCAACATATTGCGACATTAAATCTTCAACAGCTTTACATTCCATTTTGTCTTCTCTCCACGAGGATTTTGGCCAGTTTTAACCTGGCGCGATTGATACGAGATTTTGTTGTACCCAGGGGAATGTTCAAGTGATTGGCAATCTCCTGGTATGAGTGGTCCTGGATATCCCTCATAATGATCATTAATCGGACCTCTGGATCAAGATGCTCAAGTTTTTCCCTCAGGGATTTGATTTCCGCGTTTTTTATGGCTGTCTCTTCCGGAGTATTCTCTTCCGAACAGGTATTTTCATCCAGCTCCCTGCGCTGGCGGTTTTTCCGATTTTTGCGCCAATTATCAATACAGTGATTCTTGGTCAGTTTAAGAATCCAAGAGTTCAAATTCTTATCCTCTTTAAATTTATTTATATTGTTGTATATTTTAAGAAAAACGTCCTGGGTGATATCAGAGGCATCGTCTGAGTTGCCGGCAAAGTTTAACGCTATGTTATAGATTCGCTTTGAGTACTTATTGACTAGCATATTCCATGCCTCCTGGTCTTTTTCTTTTAATCCTTTGAGGATTTTTTCATCACTCATAATCTATAACGATGCAATTATAACAGAAGTTCCCTTCTTATTAAATGTAATTCGAGAGGGTATCTCTTCAGGTTTTTATATTTATGAAGAGGAAAAAGGAGATGGCGGAAAAAATAAAAATTGGGGCAAAGGCAGAGATAAAGGGTGAAAGAATGGCATTTGTACCCAGGGAGTTAAAAATTGCCATGGTAAACCAGAAAATCATGGAAATGGCCACAGCAATGCCAATACCGTAAATAGTCCCTTTTTTGCCCATGATAAAGGAGAAAGGAATGGCGATTAACACCATGACCAGGCAGGAGAAAGGATTTGCAAATTTATGATATAGTTTGGCTTCATACATGACGCTCTCGGAGTTGTTCTCTTTTAGGTAGTTGATGTATTTCTTCAGCCCCTTGATGTTGAGGTGCCGGGAAAAAATTATTTTTTTGCTGAAAATTGATTTTCCTTCGGGAATTAATATAACCTTCTTCTTAAACCTTGAGAAGGAAACCTGCTCTCCTCGATCGAAATCCCGAATAAAACCGTTTACCAGAATCAATTCACGGTCATTTTTCCAGGTAGCCGATTTGGCAAAAACCCGGCTTCTAAATTCAAAATTCTTACCCAAACTGATGGAATTGAAATTCAGGTATCGTTTGTTTCTATAATCAAAAGTGTTTGAATAAATATGGTTATTCTTGGCCATTACCCAGTTTTTGTTTATCTCCATATCTTTTGGCTGTTCAATTTTTCTGATAATAAATTTATTTTCTTCGGCTTTTTTAGTGGCGCCAGGCAAGAGAGCTTCCTGAATTGCGAAAAAGGCCACAGAGAAAAATAGGCCGAGGATAAGGGCAGGCACGGCCAGCCGCTGCAAACTGATTCCACTCACCTGAACTGCAACGATTTCGTTATTTTTACTCATGATAGAGAAACTCAACAACACTGCTGTTAGAATGGAAACCGGCAGGGCAAAATTGATGATTTCAGGGGTGTGAAACAACAGGTATTTTAACGCATAATGAAAGGCTATGTCATTGTCCACCAGGTCATCAATTAATTCCAGAAGGTCAATAATATAAAAAATGAATATCAGAGTCAGGAAAATAAATGTAAAGGAGAGTAACAATTTTCGAATGACATAGAGGTCGATCTTTTTAAGAGATCTTAACCACGGGATCTTTTTATGAAATGAGATAAGATTTTCCCTGGAAGGAATTAAATGCTGCCTGAGTTTGGTAAAGATTGCATAGAATCGTTCCCAGTTGATACTTTTTTCCCGGGAGGAATAATAGTAGAGGAGAACACCGGTTATTATCAGCAGGATATTTGGGGCCCAAATTCCCAGGAATGGCGAAACAATGCCCTTCTTGGCCATGTTTCCCAGAAACATTTCAATGGTATAATAGACAAAGGTGATTCCCAGCGAGATGATAAATCCCGTGATATTCCCCCCTTTTTTGGTAAATATACCCATTGAAAGGGCCAAAAATCCTAGTGCCAGACAGGCAAAAGGTATAGAAAACCTGCGATTAAATTCGATTTGCAGCAATTTATTCTCTGGTTTTTCCTTCATGGTGTGCAGCAGGTCCACAAGATTCAATTGACTCCTCCTGCGTGTCTGGCGTAGTCTCATCAGGTTGGGTACTTCTTCCTTTAGATAGGTGTAGTGAACAACTGCATAGTCAGTGTCCGGTTTTTTCCGTTCAAAACTGTGAACCTCGGCATTTTTTAATATGATTGAAGTCTCTTCACCTGTTTTTCCGCCGAGGAGCATGCCTCTCTTTGCCGAAATAATGGTATCGCGATTCCCATCTTTGCGGGAGTATAAAAATACCTCCTTCCACTCTTTGGTGCGGTTGTCCATTTCGTTAAAGTAGAGGACATAGGGATAGAGTCGTTTAAATATCCGCGGTTTGATTTCTGAATACACCACAGATAATCGGAATTGTTGGGTAGTACGATCAAGGCTAAAATTGGCCTCCGGAGTAATATAAATCGTTAAAAGTGCAGTGAAGAGGAAGGTGAAACTGGCGAAAAGCATGACCGGTTTCAAAATTCGAAAGTTGTTGATCCCCATGGTCCTGAATGCGATTATTTCCGAATCAGTGCTCATTCTGCTGAGTGCTGCCAGGACTCCCATTAAAGTGGCAATGGGTACAGTGACTGTCAGTAAGAAAGGGAGGATGTAGAGCAATATTTTGATTATTGTTATGGTTGAAGCTTTTTTGGAGATCAGTTCATCCGAGATTTTAAACACGTTGTGGATCAATAAGGTGAATGTATAAACCGAGAGTCCAATGGCAAAGGGAGAGGATATCTCTTTCAAGACATACCGGTCGATGGACTTCAACATTTTAGAATGATAGCATAAACCCCCAGGCAAGCCAAGATGATCTAATCATCAAAGTTTTATTTGCTTTTTTCTGGAAAGTCTTTTATAATTGGTTCTAAACCCAAATGAGGAATTTAAATGGCAGAAGATCTGTTGAGAAGCATAAATCAATTAAGCAAAGAGCGCGGCATTTCCTCAGATGTTTTCTATTCTGCCATAGAGGATGCTCTGCTCACTGTAGCAGAAAAATATTTTGATCAAAAATCAGACGTCCATGTCGAAATAAAGAAAGACCCGGCTGAGATTCAGGTTTACGTCAACAAGATTGTCGTTAAAGAAATTCAGGACCCCGCTGTGGAAATCAACTGGAAGGAAGCCCTGAAATATGATCCCAAAGCCAAAGAGGGGGATGAGATTAAAATATTTCTCCCCGGGGAAACATTGGGCCGTGTGGCAGCTCAGGCGGCCAAGCAGTTAATTCTGAATAAAGTGATGAAAGCCGAGCAGGAGAATATATATTCGAAATATCTTCCCCTAACCGGCAGTATGATTTCCGGAGAGGTTCGCCGGGTTGAGAATGGCAATCTGATTGTTGGACTGGAAGTTGGGGAGGCGATCCTGCCGCCCAAGGAATTGTCGCCACGGGATGATTTTAAACGGGGAGATATTATTAAATTTTATATAAAGAGGGTGTTCCCGGAAGGGAAAGGACCTCTGATTCTGGGTACAAGATATATGAATAACTTTGTGGTGGCATTGGTTGAAAAGGAGGTACCCGAGGTAGCCGAAGGAATTGTGAAAATATTTTCCACGGCCCGGGAACCGGGTGTGAAAAGTAAAATTGCAGTTTACTCAGTCGACAAATCCGTTGATCCAGTGGGAGCAGTTGTGGGAATGAATGGTAACCGGGTACTTTCAATAACCAAAGAGCTCCGAGGTGAACGGATTGATGTTATTGCCTGGAGCAATACACCTGAACGATTTATCTCTTCGGCCTTAACTCCGGCTGAGGTGTTAAAGGTTAAAGTGGTGGATTCAGAGGAAAATAAAGCTGAAGTAACGGTTTCTGAAGAGACATTGTCAGCGGCAATTGGCAAAAAGGGTGTTAATATAAAATTGGCATCCAAATTGACCAAGTGGAATATACAATTAACCAACCGTATGAGCCAAAGTTCCAGTTTTACTCAGAAAAAATTGTAGGAGGATAAATAGATGCAGAGTATTAAGCTCCACGAGGCGACGAAACAGTTCAAGATTTCCAATAAATTGGCCATGTTTTTTTTAGAAAAAAATGATGTACCGGTAAAATCCCACTCATCAACCATATCCATGGATCAACTTGAATTACTTCGAGAATTCTCCAGTAACAAAGAGAAATTTTTAAAAATAGTAGAAGAATTTAACCGGCTGGAAAAGGAAAAGAAAAAAGAAAAGGTCCAGGAAGCAGAACCGGCGCAAAAACCAGCCCCGGAAGTTTTACAGGAAGAAGTCGTTCTTGAGGAACCTGTGACTGAGTCAGTGGCTGAACCGGTTGTTGATCCTCCTGAACCGCATCCCGAACCTGAACCGGTCAAAGAACCAGAGGTTAAACAAGAACTTCCGAAACCGCCGGTTGTTGAATCAAAACCGGTCAAGAAGTTGGAAAAGCCCGCCAAGCCGGAGCCAAAAAAAGTAATTATAGTTATAGAAGAACCCGCGAAGCCGGTTCAGAAAGTGACTGAGGCAAGACGACCAAGCCCACCAGCAAGGAGACACCAGCAACTCCGTAGAGTAAGACACCCCCAGCCTGCTGGGTCAGAGGTGAGCAAACAGCGGCAAGTTATCCCCAAAAAACCGGTGGTTACCAAATCGGCTTCACAGAGGATTGAGGAGATGGATCTGCCGGAGATGATACAGGTTTCCAACTATATAACGTTAAAAGAACTTGCCGATGCTTTAAAGATAAAACTAAAATTTCTTGACGAGTACCTGAAGCAGCAGAAGAAAGAATATCCTCCCAATCAGTTCCTGGAGGCCTCTGATATCAAAGAGATCTGCCAGCAATTTAGTATTGAATTTGATATTGTTCCCTATGAAGATTTTATTTTTTATAAATATATAGAAAAGCACAACGCCCACCAGGATACTAAATCGCCAGTGGTTACAGTGATGGGACATGTGGATCATGGTAAAACCACGTTGCTGGACACCTTGCGCAACAGTAGAATAGCTGATCGTGAGAAAGGGGGTATCACCCAAAAAATTGGAGCGTATCAACTAAAGGCCAAGGGGCACAATGTTATTTTCATTGATACACCGGGTCATGAAGCTTTTACCAACATCCGGGCCCGTGGAGCACAAGTCACTGATATTGTAATATTAATTGTGGCTGCCGAGGAGGGAGTAAAGCCTCAGACCATTGAGGCAATTAACCATGCTCTCTCGGCTGAAGTACCGATAATTGTTGCCATTAACAAAATTGACAAAGAT
>CBFDCH010000210.1:0-5470 GCA_965603235.1 uncultured bacterium
AAATGCCATTAACCGGGTCTGAGGAGAAATGGTGGAAACAATGGTACGATTACAACCAGTAGCAGGTGTGCCACATAAAAGACCGGTGGCAAATATAAGTAGATTATCGGGAGAAAAGGGTTCAACTTCAGGAGGAACCCGATCCCATAATATCTTAGCATTGGTACCTAGGCCCCCCAGATAAAGCTCGGTCTCTCTTGGGTCAGTTTCGACCCTTTCGATATTTCCCCGGCTTAGATCAACTTCTAAATTAAACCCTGTTTCTGCATATCTCATTTTTTTCCTTTTTATTCATAAAAAATCCTGAATCAAACATAATAAATATCAATGAATAATTTTAATAATAACCAATCCATACCTATTTATGCTGCCACTGGGGTTTCCGTTTCTCATTAAAGGAATTAATACCTTCCTTGACATCGTTGATACGATATAATTTCTCAACAAATAGATCATCAATAATTGGTCTGGATATGGTCTCATTTGGATTGTTTTCCCCATGCCTAAAGGCTTCTTTTGCTAATCTAAGAACAGGTGCGCTGAGCCTATTAAAACGTTTAATAACGTCATCCCAAGTTGATTTTTCCATCATCTTTTGTACAAGACCAATAGAAAATGCTCGTTCAGCATTAATCGTCTCACCCGTCAGGATCAGATGTGCGGCATTTTGCCTGCCGACAATGCTGGACAAATCTGAACAGGCAAAAGGCGGGAAAAAAGCCAATGTAATTTCCGGAACAGCAAAGGATGCTGAAGGATCCGCAACAATAAAATCAGTGTATAGGGCCAATTCAAGTCCGCCTCCAAAACAGAAACCATGAACCATGGCAACAGTAGGTATGGGTAATTGATAGAGTGCTTGACAGGCTTCGGAAAATGCCGCAATCATGTCAGCTGCATGCTCTTTTTTATGCTCTTCCACAGAGGCGCCTGCGGAAAAACACTTACCCTCTCCTGAGATAACCATTCCGGCAAGTGACGGATCTTTACCAACCTCTTTTAATGCTTTGGTTAATTCACGACAACCCTCAGTATCAAGTACATTCACTGGTGGGATATTTAATTTTACATGTAGCACTCGTTCAATTCTTTCAATTACTATCATCTTAATCCTCCAAATTTGGAATTTTAGTAACCCTTTCTTTTTTAATTGGGTTTCAATAGGTTATTAAAAAATATGTTGATGCAAAGATCCTATCAGCCAACTTTTTTTTAAAATTGAAGGTCTTATGACAACGAACTACATTTGGATTTTTTTTGTGTTTTTGGATTTGGCAGGAAAGGGTTTGTTGATTGTTTCCCAAAGGCATCTTAAATTATCCCAAAAACGCAGAAATTGTCAAGTTTTTTTTTGGTAAAAACATATTTTTAACTATTCCCATCAATTCATTAACAAACCTGCCAAAATTCCTCAGCCTTCCAGGAATCAAATGGTGGACAATGTTTTAAAGTAGACCCTTCCCATAACGTTACTCTTTCTAAGATCTTCCACTCCTTCTGAAAATCCTGCTTTTGTAAATGGATGTTGTTTACCAAGCAGGAGTTCAAGCTGACCTGTTACAATTTTCCCTTCCTTTATAAACGCCAGTACAGTATTTGCATCATCCGGAGTACCACCCCATGGACCACTTGAGGTGACTTCAGTTTCCATGAACTTTCCGGTTGGGCGTAGAATATGATCCCCTCTGCTTCCAATAACTTCAACATAACCCCCGTTTCTAACAATATCATATGCATCAGAAATTGTTCCCTGAGACATAAAATGGTCTAAAAGCCATTTTTTAACACTCTTTTTATTAAATTGATTATCTCCCTCACCAATCCCGGCGTTAACAAGTTCTTCAAGTGCAGGATAGGCTTTTTTAATGTTGCCTCCCGATCCAAAACAGTCAATAACTGCATCTACCCTTCCGCCGGCCATTTGCTTAATCTGTGCCGCAACCCGTTGACCTTCAGAATTGATAATGTTAAGTCCCAGTTTTTCATGTAGTTCATCGAGATATTGCTGTCTTACATCGACTGCGTATATATCTTCAGGTTTAACACCAGCTCCAAGTAGATTAAGAACAGTAGCAACACCCAATCCACCGGTTGCACCATAAACAACAACCTTTGGAGTTTTGTCCTCTTCGCAATCTTGCGTAAACTTTGCTACAGCGTGTCTCGATGTCATTAACGCATCTCCGGCTGCGAATGCCTGTTTTGTTGAGACGCCTTCAGGTATGGGTATGAGATATTCCGGTTTAATTTTAAAATAATCTGCGAATCCACCATCAACTGCAACTCCGGTGAATATTGCATCTCTACTCAGATTTGGTTGTTTACCGGTCCCCCCATACAAAGCCAATGCTACCATCTGTTTACCCAGATAGCTCTCATCCACATCCTGTGCGGCAGCAACAATTGTACCTGCAAATTCGTGCCCGGGAATTCTAGGTTTATTAACAACCAGGATTCCATCAAGACATAAGAGATCCGTATGACAAATTCCAGAATATTCAATTTTTAGTAAAACGTCGCCGGTGTCAAGTCGTGGCGTATCATGATTTTCTTTAAACTCATATCCCAATGGCCTGCCTTTCCTGTCACCACCTTCTTTGCCAAGGGCAACAACCGCATTCATACCAATTGGTACATCCTCAACAGCAATCACGCCTGAATTATCCCTTTTTGCCTGGTAAAGTATATTGGACATTTTATCAACCTCCTACTATTCTTTCGGTTTTCCCAGGACCTCTTCCATCAATTCAGCATCAAAGCTCTTTGCTTTGGCCAGCAACTGGCGGTACTTGATAAAATCAATGGTTCTCTGTCCGGTGATCTTCTGAGTATTAAAGGCATTAAAACCAATATCCGCCTCCATGTTCATGTTGGCGCCCAGCCAGTAAATCTGGCTGCTTTTCATCATGTCCCAAAAGTACTTCTTCTTACCCCTGATGCTCTCAATGGTGTTCATGAGACAGAGAAAGGTGGTGTTGGTCAATGCCCAGGCCATCTTATCAATAAATTTATCCAAAAGGCTCCAATCGGTTGCCAGTCCTTTCAACGCCTCTTTAGCAGTCTTAAAATTCTCTCCCGTTTTGAACTCACCATACACAATCTCTCCGTTCTCCACATATTTGTCAGTGATGACGCGGGGATCACGAACCCATTCACCGCTCTCATTTTTCTTAATGGGAATTGCTTTGGTAATCAGGCCCACCCTTTCCATTTTAGCTGCACTCCATATCTCATTGGCTGTGGCCTGCCACATGGCTTGTTCCATGCTTAAATTCCAGGGTAAAAAATCAGTGGAACCGCCGGTGGGAGTGGAACCGTGACGTGTGCCCGCCTGCCCAAAGGACGCAGTGTCTGCTGCTACGGTAAAATCACAGGCCTGTCCAATTTCCTGACCTCCGGCAATCCGCATGCCGTTACATCGGCAGATAACCGGCTTTCGCGCCTTTAAGATGCCATCAATCATACCTGAGAAGAGGTCCATGTACTGGGTATACTCAAGTGGTCTCTTTGAATAATATTCAGCGTATTCCTTGGTATTGCCGCCGGTACAAAATGAACGATCTCCCTCGGCTGTAAAAATTATGGCCATAACATCCCGCTCCATAGATGCCTTGTGCATTCCTGCGATTACACCCTTAACCATCTCGGTGGTATAAGAGTTAAATTGAGCCGGATTATTCAGGGTAATCCATGCTGTAGTCAAACCTTCCACTTCTTCCCCGGTCTGTGGATTAACCAGTGGCTTTTTCTTATAAACCGTGCATGGGGCGTCAGTTACAAAAAGCACATACCCAAAAATAAGATGGTTCTTAATTTCATAATCTCGAATTAACCAATCTAATGACATAATTACCCTCCTTTTTTACGTTTAAATGTTTATTTTAAATTAAAATACTTATACGGGCATCAACAGCACAAACATTGTCCTCATATGCGATAATGGGATTCAGGTCCATCTCCTGAATTTCCGGGTGGTCGGTAACCAGCTGCGATATCCGTTGAATGGTCTCAACAAGCTTATCCTGGTCAATCCCTTTGTCACCTCTGTAACCGGAAAGGATGGGGTAACATTTAATGGATGTCACCATCTTTTGGGCTTCAAATGCCGTAACCGGGGTGAGCTCAAAAGATACATCTTTTAAGAGTTCAACCAAAACACCGCCAACACCAAACATCAGCATATGCCCCAGACCCGGTTCAGCTTTTGCCCCGACTATGACCTCTTTACCCTTGGCCATGTATTTCTGAACAAAAAATTTCAAATTTTTACCTGAAAACTTCTTCCCCATTTCTTCAGCCACTGATTTTACAGTTCCCTCGTCCCCTAAATTTACCGCGACACCGCCAACATCACTTTTATGGATAATATCCTCGGAATCAGCTTTAAGGACCACAGGGAATCCTATTTCCGATGCTGCTTTTACCGCCTCTTCGGCATTGCTGGCAATCCGCCAGTCAGCAGCTGGAATCCGGTAAGAGTTCAGAATTTCATACACCTCACCAGAAGAGAGAATTTCAGATTTTTTTTGCTTGGCTGACTGAAGAATATTTGCCACTTTATCACAGTCCACATCCTTGTATATATGAATAGTACCAATTTCCCGTGAGCGGACTTCATTGTAGCGGGTCAATGCCGCCAATGCCTTTGCCGCCATCTCAGGATAGTCATAGCAAGGGATATCGCCCTCCTTCATAATTGCTGTTGTTCCTGTCCATTGGGGTTTATCCGTCATATAGTTACATATGATGGGTTTTTTTCTCAGCTTGCTAACCTCAGCCATCTCTCTGGCAACACTTTCCGTATCGACAAACGGCGGGGTAACAAAATTAATATATATACTATCAATATTCTCTTCAGCCAATAACACATCCATGGCCGCCCGGTAATGTGGTGCAGCTGCAGTTGCCAGAACATCTATGGGATTGTGAACCGAAGCCTCCGGATACAACTTTTCCGCTAATACAGTTTTTGCCCCGTCAGAAAGGGGTGGAATCTTCAACCCGGCCTCGACCAGTTCATCCGTGGCAATAATGGCCGGACCGCCTGTATCGGTTATCAAGCCTACCTTATTGCCATTGGGAATGGGTTGAGATGCGAAGGCAACCGCAGCCTGACACATCTCCTCCGTGTCCCGGAAGGTCAGGATGCCGGTTTTTTCAAAAATCAATTCAGTGGATAAGCCGACCCCGGCCAATCCGCCGGTATGAGATACCGCAGCTTTGGCTCCTTCCTTGGTACGGCCCGCTCTCATACCCAAAATCGGTTTTTTCGCCGCCACCTCCCTGGCCGCCTCCATGAACTCATGTGGATCGGCAAATCCTTCGGCGTACAAAATGATAACCCGTGTTTTTTCATCCTCTCCATAGTATCTGAGGATTTCAGGAATTGATATATCACAGGCATTCCCATTTGAGGCATAAAAACGCATACCAATACCCAGGTCGTGGATTGACTGCATATACACAGCAC
>CBFDCH010000211.1:0-5402 GCA_965603235.1 uncultured bacterium
TTGCATGATATTTGTACCGGGAAGGAACAGAGCTTTGTCCGTTTTGCTTAGAAGCTTTAAGATGGGAGAGTGCAATATAGGGGGTTGTATTTAAAATCAACTGGTGAAAATCGTTGGTTGTCGTTGTATTGGGAGGAGATAAAAATGTGTCAACGCTTCGCAATTCAGTCAGAGAGTAACCGTTGGCAAAGCTTATTATAGAATAACCAGCCGTTTTTAAAAAGGCAAACAGGCGGTTGTTTAGTAGTTTTGATTTAAGCGCCAGCCTATTTCGTGATGTTTTGCCAATGGAAGCGGCCAGCCCTTCCAGGTAGTTCATATTTAGGGATGACGTTATTGATAGCAATGACTGACTGTAATTGGCCAAGCTCTTTTTTGCCACATAAAATCCCAGGTTCTCCAACTCTGTAATAAAGTGATGATTGTCAAATTGATACATATCTCGCAAAACATCTTCGCGTGCATACCCATCCAAAATAATGTAATAGATGTCGCGTGGGTTTTGCCGGGTTTTCTCACCCTTGACGGGAGGAGCCAGTTTAAGATTTAGTGGATTTCCGGTATACCTGATTTTTGCGGCTGCTATTTGCAGGGTTGCGGTAGCTATCAGCATGATTGCCATCATGTTGGCGACTCTATTCCAGTTTGCTAAGCCTTTTTTATTTCTTATGATCAAGAAGGTGCCTGAAAATAGTAGAATCATAAAGATAAATAAAAGGAAGAGGTGGGAGAGATAGGAGATGAGATGGTAGATGTGTCCGTAGGAGAAGAACAGAACCACTAAGAGAGAAGTGAGCAATGCACCTTTATCCCGGTTTTTTACCATGAGGTTTACACACAATGAGATCAGCAGGGTAATCCCCAGGCTTATGATTAATGGTTTTATCAGGCTGCTGCCGGTCACCTGGTGGACATTTTTACCATATAAAAAAAAGGTAGGATAGATAGCTAGTATAAAAGGGTGCCAGTACCTGAAAAAAGATCTCTTCTTCATTTTTTGCTGAGCAATTCAAAAGATATTTCTTAATGGTTCAGCCATTGGTTTCCCCTAAGGCCTATTTTACCATTATTTAACGATTGATAACAAAATCTCCACCCTCATACCTGGCGTTCTTTCCACTTGCCTTTACGGAAGAGGTATATTGCCACAAAAGCCATTATAGTTTCGGCCACCACAATGGCAATATAAACACCCAATTCTTTAAGACCTGAGGGTTTGGCCAGCAGCCAGGCCAGGGGAATTTCCAATAACCAGAAGCAAAAAAAATTGATAATGGTTGGCGTGGTTGTATCACCGGCTCCATTAAATGCCTGGATCATTATCATGGCAAAGGCATAGGATAAGTAACCAAAACTTATCACGCGCAGGCATAGCGCACCCTCCCTTACAACCTGCGGGGTGGTGATAAAAATTGAGATGAAGAATTCAGAATAAATGATAAAAAATGTGCCCACTATCCCTAAAAGTATCAGGTTAATGAACCCGGCGATCCATACCGCCTTTTCGGCCCGAGCTGGTTTTCCGGCTCCCAGATTTTGGCCAACCAGCGTGGCTGCGGCATTGCCCAAACCCCAGGCCGGAAGCAGAGAGAAAATAATAATACGGATTGCTATGGTATAACCCGCTAACACGTTGCTACCAAAAAGAGATACAATCCGCACCATAATAATCCAGCTCAAGGTGGGAATAAATGCCTGCCAGAAGCCCCATAAAGAAAGCCGGACAATTTGTCCCATGACGGAAAAGTTAATCTTCAGCTGGTTGATTTTCATCTGAATCCGGCCGCTGCCCCGGAACAACAGGTAAAATTGATATAAAACCGCTAAACCCCGGCCAATGGTAGTGGCAATAGCTGCTCCCTTTACGCCCAGGGCTGGGAAAGGGCCAAGTCCAAAAATCAGGCAGGGATCCAGGATGATATTGATAATATTGGCCAGCCATAATACCCGCATTGAAATTGCAGCGTCTCCGGAACTGCGGAACACTGCATTGATAATGAACAGCAGCATTATCACAACATTGCCGCTCAACATGATGGTTGTATAGGGAGTACCAATCTCAACCACTTCCGGGGCGGCCCCCATCAACTCAAGCAGGTCTTGAGCAAAAAATAGACCAGCTATGGAAATGAGTAGTGAAATGGAAAATCCGATTGCTATGGCCTGAAATGCCGCTGTTCCCGCTTCTGCCGGTTTTTTTTCGCCGATTCGTCTGGAAACAAGCGCAGTGGTGGCAGCGCTTAAACCCATGCCAATGGCATAAATCAGGTGAACTATTGTTTCCGTAATGCCTACAGCTGCAACTGCGTTGGGGCCAACTTTGGAGACGAAGAAGATATCCACAACCACGAATATTGATTCCATGAGCATTTCCAGGACCATGGGGATGGAGAGCAGCAAAATGGCCCGGCTCAGGTTGACGTTGGTGAAGTCTTTATCAGATCCGGCGATTGATTCTTTGATATCCTGCCAGAGTTCGTTGGCGTTTACGTTACGGATGGTATGGAAAACTGCAACAATATGGCACTTGGCTCTGCGGGCATTTTTTTTCAACTTTTGTACCATGTGTTTTCACCATTTTTGTTTTTGTTCCCATAACGTAATCCCGCCAATTGTACCTGATAAGTTCAATTTATGCAAATCTTCGTCGTTTTTTTTCAAATGGGGGATTTTGGCAAAATCTTATGGGATCCGTTCCGCTGATCGGAAGTCGCTAACTATCCCTTTCTGTCTTTTTTAAAATATCGTGTGGCAATAAAATATACTTTACGGGAATTATTTTTCTCGAATACGATTATTTTATTATTTCCCTTAAAAGCCATTTTTGAGACCGTACCCACAAATCCGCCCTGCTGGTATTTTCCTCTGGCAAAATATAGTGCGCCATTCTTTTTTGCTTTTACAATGGTAAAAATAAACTGGCGGTATTTGGATTCCGGCAGTGTACGGTAATGGTAATATTGGAGGCCGAATATTTTATTGGTCGGTTTGTCGCTGAAATCAAACAGATAGTTGCTGCCGTTGACCAGCCATTTTCCCTTAATTTTTTTGATACTAACTTTATCTACAGGACCCACCTCATCGAGCATGGGAGCAAAACCTGGCCATGTGAAGGAGATGATCGCAATCAGGACAATACTAATAAATCTGGCTTTACTAATTTGTTCATTCATCTGCTCCTCTCCTGTACCGGAAGAAGTTTTAATAGTGTATGATAAAAAAATGATCTTTTTTTTTCAACCATAGTTCTCATTTTGTTATCTTTTCTGTTATTTTATCTCTGTATAGATGCAGTTGGCGGATTTGGGTTCTACAATAATTATAAACCTCTGGAAGCCATCCTTTTTCTCCAGAACAAAGGTGTGTTGTTTCTTAAATTTATTTTTTTCCAATACAAATGCATTGTTGCGGTTCAGGATGTTGATGTTCAGAAAAAAGACATCGCATTTTTTATTTACTAAATGTTCCGGAATGCCAATCTTTATCTTCTGCAGGTTTTTCC
The DNA here is from genome assembly GCA_965603235.1 of uncultured bacterium. Lineage (GTDB taxonomy): Bacteria > Acidobacteriota > Aminicenantia > UBA2199 > UBA2199 > CBFDCH01. Next base: position 3,503 of record CBFDCH010000211.1, read on the forward strand.
CCCTGACCTTTTGTATCTCATTGGGGATTTCGGTAACATTGGCAAGCCTGCGGCTCCATTTTCCCCTGCTGACAGCATCCAGGGCAAAGATCTTTTTTTCAAGCAGAGGCATTTCACTATAGGGCAGGGATCTACTGGTGTTTTGTAAATAATACAATTTGACTCCCGGTTTTTTACTCTTTATTATAACCGATTGGGTTTTGCCCATTTTTTCCGAGGGTGAAAAGACCAACTCATAATACGCTGAAGTGGTTCGCTTTACCTCGTTGATGATCACATCCGGATCGGATCCTTCAAAATACTTGCCACCCGCTGATTTGGATAGATATCTCAGCAGAGTGTCACCGGTTTGTAATCCTTCTCTGAGCTCCTCATAAGTTTCCCTTTTGGGGTATATTGTATAGAAGATTGTTTCAGAAGTGTTAATGCTTTTCAGGGTATCCTTTACAAAATCCATCTGTTTCCTGTCGATAAAAATGTTATGGGGTGTGCCCTGAGATACGAGGAAAACGAGTTTGCGATCTTTAATCATTTTCAGGATGTATTGTAATTTTTGCAGGGTTTTCAAATAAAATATGGTGGCCCACCTGCTATACCCTTGTGTTGCTGCTGCGATTTTTTTGTCCATTTCCTGTTCCAGATTTTCCTTGGGGCGACTTGTTCCTTCTCCTGAATTTTGGTTTTTTCTTGCAGCAGCCGGGAAATGTCGTTCGGACGGGGTTTTAAAAAATTGATCCGGGAATTGTTTCAGATCCCGAATTTTTCTCAATAGTACTTCTTTATTTGAACTGGGTCCGTAAATATGCCGCAGCCCGGCCATGGGAGTGATTTCCAACAGGGTAATCAGGTCCCCGCTGAATCCTTCCTCTACCAGCTTTTCCACAATTTTCTTACTCAGGGAAAATCCGTGTTCAGTCTTAAATAATGAATCGATGATGATGAGGATATTTCGTTTGCGCGTTTTCACTCCGCTGTCCGAGGTAATCTCCTCGCTGCTGAAGCGGTAGAATTGGAAGGGTGTTTTTTTGTTGTTTACTATCAGCGTCAGGTCCTTTTTTTTGAGATCGAGCACCGGTTTTCCATGAGAGTCCACGGCAAAAAGAGGGATAATTTTCACTTCTACCTTCAGTGAATGTTTTAGATCGGAGGTGACGTAATTCCGGGAGCCGGCAGCTTTTAACAAAATTTTTGAGCCTGAGTGAGTGTCCTCCATTAGTTCAAGCATGACTGCTTCGTGGCTGCCCGTTGTGATCGATTGTTGTTTGATTAAATCAGCATCCTGAAAAATTTGTATATCAAAACGTATTGACGTAGCATCTTGTCCTTGGCCGACCAGTGTCGGCCGGAGCTTCACGGTGAGGGACTTGAAGGGTTGGTTTGTCAGGGTTCTGGTTGGCATTGTATAGGTGGCCCAGGCGCCCGCCGGGATGGTGATTTTATCTGATTTAAGCGATTCCATTCCTTTCGGGTGTTTGTGCAGGATTTCAATTTTTAGTTGAACAAGAATCTCATTTGGAGGCGGTTTTATTTGTTCCTCGCGGTTAAGATCTCTGACAATTTTTAGTACCAGGGGAGAAGAATTCGCTCCCGTTGCCCACATTAAATTGGTTGCCAGAATGAGACTAAGGCAAACAGCCAAAAATATTTTGGCCAGGGCGCGGTTAGATATCATTTTCCTTCTCCTTTACTATATAAATTTGAGGATTGTCCATGGGTTTAAACCGGGACAAATTGGTTTTAAGGATCATGGTCTTTATCTTCATAAATTAGGACCAGTATATTTTCACGAGGAAAAATATTAAAAAATACCCTAAGTTGTCGTGCATATTTACCCCACTCAATATATTTTGAGCCAGATTTCTCGGAGAGAAGTAGATCCTGGATTTTTAGATTATTATCT
>CBFDCH010000212.1:0-5394 GCA_965603235.1 uncultured bacterium
AGCATGTCATTACAGTAAAAAACTGCAGAAGCCGTGCAGCACAGAAAACATCCATAAACGGTGCATTGGCAAGAATTGCATGGATTGCCACAAAGAAGGTTCTGTGAATTGTGACTTCTGTCACAATGCAGAGAGCTTCCCGAAAATCGTGGCCCCAAAACAGGTTAAATTTGAAACTGACGGAGGACTGGTTGTTTTTGACCATCTTAAACATACTTCACCTGACGAATACGACCTGGGATGCGACGAGTGTCACCACGGATATAAGCCTGAAAACAAAAAGACATTCGCAATGAACTGCCGCAGGTGCCACTATAACAGCAAATATCAAAAGATTTGCGAAAATACAGATACACACGTCCGCTGTATTGGAAAAAGTTGCCTCAAATGCCATGAAGAGGGCAGTGAGAAATGTGAAATGTGTCACAAAGAAGATTAAATGGAAGATTCATGAACAACAAAAATCCATTAAAATTAAAACAAAAAAAAATTACCCTCAGTGAAGGATTAAAAGTTGAGGAGATTTTGCTCCCATTGGTGGGATTTGATGAGAAAAGGGATACGGCAAAAGTCCAGGAGGGCACCAACCTGATCACAGGGCAAGAAGTTATACCCGGTGTATATTCCACTGTCACCGGCACTATCCAGCAAATAGAACAACACCTGATAAAGGGGCAAATACAGTCAATCCTTCGCATCAAAGTAGCCGATGAAGATACTGTTGATCCAGCGCTTAAGCCGCAGGCCGATGTCTGGGAGAAACCTCCTCAGGAATTTTTGGCAACATTAAACCGTGCCAATCTTGGATTTCCCCAGAATCTGGATGAGATTGATACTGTGATCATCAGTGCAGTGGACAAGGAACCGACAAGCATCATTTACCAGCACATTTTCCTGGACAATCAAAACTCACTGCCCACCGGATTCAAACTGATTAAGCACCTGACATCAGCCAACAGGATTATCCTGGTGGTTCCCGAATTCCTGAAAGAACGAGCAACTGGCCTGGCTGCCGAAGATGTAGTTATCATATCCGTGGATGCGGTTTATCCCAACGGTTTACCGGAAATTATTGTTGGAAACCTGAATAAAAAGTACCAATGGGAATCTCATGTTTTTCTTGACATTGAAAAGCTTGTGGCAGCAATCAGGGCCATCGAACAGGGTGAGCCGTTTGTTGAAAAAATGGTAACGATCATCAACAAAGATTCAGAAAAAAATATAATGGTCAGAATTGGAACTCCTGTAAAAGAGGTCATCGGAGATGATCTACAGGAATTCGATAAAGTCATTATGGGTGGCCCCATGATGGGGCATACCATCTTTGATACAGAAACTCCCATCAATGAATTTATCAACTCAATTTACATCCAGAGCAAAGAAGATACAATTGGATATAAGAACAATCAGTGCATGAGTTGCGGGAAATGTGTCAACGTATGTCCCGTATATCTTGACGTCAATTTGATCTGCCGCTATGCTGAGTTTTCGCTGTTTGACAAGTGTCAGGAAATGTTCATACAAGCCTGCATTGAATGTGGATTGTGTGCTTATCACTGCCCCTCTGGCCGGGCACTGGTTCAACTGATACAGCTGGCCAAAAGTGAAATTTTAAAGACCCATGAGGGAGAAGAAGAATCATGAAATTAACGGTTTCCAGTCCCCCCCATTGGCATGGAAAATTAAGTGAAAGCAAGATCCACCTGAATATCATTCTGGCACTTCTTCCAGCGGTGATTTATGCGCTCCTCACCTATAAATTCCATGCAGCCAGGGTAATTGCCCTATCCCTGACCACTGCAGCTATCAGTGAATTTCTAATCTGCAAATTGTTTAAAAAACCGGTAACCCTCTACGATGGCAGCGCCTTTTTGATTGGCCTCTTATACGCATTATTACTGCCTGCCAATATGCCTTACTGGCTGGTGATTTTTGGATCCTTCCTGGCTATTTTTATAGGCAAGCATTTGTTTGGCGGCCTGGGCAGCAACCCCTTAAATCCCACCCTGGTCGGCTGGGCCATTTGTTATATATCATGGCCCTCATATTTCAATCTTGATCTGGCCTTTGTCAACTATCCCTTGAATTTTGATTTTCGCTTCCCCCTGGCACTACTGAAGAACGGAGGAGTTGAGCACATCACAGATTTTAAACCACTCAATCTCCTGCTGGGAAAACAGGTGGGCGGTATCGGAGCAGCTGCTGTGCTTTTCTTAATCATCGGCGGTATATACTTAATTGTGAAGAAAACAATCGATTGGGAGACCCCTTTAGCCTTTACAGTGGGACTGCTGGGTATGTCTTCTATCTTTTGGCTGAGCGATCCTGCCGCCTACGCCAGCCCTTTTTTTCACTTACTTACAGGCAACGCTATAATCGGAATTTTCTTCCTTTCAACCGATTTCGCCTCATCCCCTTTTAATCGTTGGGGTATAATAATTTTTGGCCTAAGCTGTGGCATGCTAACCATTATCCTCAGGATTTGGAGTATCTATCCGGATGGCGTTATCTTTGCCATTCTCATCATGAATCTTACCACTCCATTATTGGATGGAATAAAGAAAAAACCGAAAATTCTGAAAGTAAATCATTTACAAAGAGGGATGAAATGAAAGAATACATCCGCATGATAACTGTATTAACCGTTATTTCCGCCTTATGCGGCTTGTTACTGGCTGCTGTGCAAAAAGGGACTGAAAAACAAATAGAAATGCAAATTCTCACCAATGTCCAGGGGCCGGCTGTAAAAAAAGTTTTAGACTCTTCAACCAATGATTTTATCCAGGAGCGACAGACCATTACCCTGAATGATGAAACATTCACTATATTCGTTGGCAAGAAAGACAACAAACCTTGGGCCCTGTCCTTTGAGAGTAATGCCAGCGGCTTTGGCGGCAAAATCGGTGTCATGGTTGGTTTCGATATCGCTCAGAATAAGCTTACCGGGATCGGTATCCTGACCCACCAGGAAACTCCTGGACTGGGTGCCCGCATCACAGAAGATACTTTTACCGCCATATTTAAAGATAAACCCCTATCAGCCACCTTTAGGGTCAAAAAGGATGACGGCATCATTGATGCAGTTTCCGGCGCCACAATTTCCTCCCGTGGCGTTTGTGAAGCAGTCAACAAATGTCTGAAAATCTTTCCGCAAATAAAAAAGAAAATTTTGGAAAATAAAAACTAAAACGGGTCAAACGACATGGGAAAAAGCATATCACATGAATTTTTTAAGGGATTTTGGGAAGTTCTCCCCCCCTTCCGACTGGTTCTTGGTCTATGTCCAGTACTGGCAGTAACAACCGCAGTGGAGAATGGAATCGGTATGGGACTGGCCACTACCTTTGTCCTTATTTTCGCCAATATCATTATCTCCTCGCTGAAGAGCCTGATCCCCAAAAAGGTAAGAATCGCTTCATACATTGTTATTATTGCCACGTTTGTGGTTATTGTTCAATTGCTCATGCAGGCCTACTTTTATTCCATATTCGAAAAACTGGGGATATTCATTCCACTGATTGTGGTTAACTGTATTATTCTGGGGCGAGCAGAGGCTTTTGCCTCAAAAAATCCGGTTTATCTGTCAGCAGCCGACGGCCTGGGAATCGGGCTCGGATTTACGAGTTCATTGATCCTGATCAGCGCCATCCGGGAAATCCTAGGTAAAGGCACGTTTTTCGGTAACAACGTTATGTGGGATTCCTTTGAACCATTTACCTTTATGGTGGAAGCACCGGGAGCATTTGTATGCCTGGGCCTTTTACTGGCACTCATAAACATCATATCCAAAAAATAGATGGAGTCTTAAATGGAATATATCATTCTGGCAATTAACGCCATCCTGGTTAAAAATATCCTTCTGGCTCAATTCCTGGGCAATTGTCCCTTTTTTGGTGTATCCAAGAAGAGGGATACTGCTTTTGGAATGGGAGTTGCAGTGATATTTGTTATGACCCTGGCCACAGCAATCACTTGGATGATTCACTTCTCCATTCTCATCCCCACCAAACTGGAATTTCTACAGACTATCGTTTTTATTCTGGTGATTGCAGCTTTGGTTCAGCTGGTGGAAATGATTCTGAAAAAAACGGTCCCACCACTGTATCAGGCATTGGGTATTTTCCTGCCCCTGATCACCACCAATTGCGCCATCATGGGTGTGGCCCTGCTGGTGGTTCGTAATGATTATACCTTTATGCAAAGTCTTTTTTATGCGCTGTTTTCAGGAGTCGGCTTTGCCCTGGCATTGATTCTTTTTGCCGGCATCCGAGAAAGATTTGAAATATCATTTATTCCACGGCCCTTGCAAGACACAGCCATAGCCCTGGTTATGGCTGGTTTGATGGCACTGGCTTTTTTCGGCTTTCGGGGAATCGACAGCTCCCTGATAGCCTTAACAATGAAATAGGTGAGGCATACTGATGATACTTAAGGCCTTGTTATTATTATTACTATTGGGTTTGGCAGCTGCAGTAATGCTGGCCATCGCCTCCAAGGTGTTTTACGTTTGGGAAGATCCCAGAATAGAGCAGGTAGGAGATGCTCTTCTGGGGGCCAACTGCGGTGGTTGTGGATTTGCCGGTTGTGCAGCGGCAGCTGAGGCGGTGGTTAAGGGAAACGCCAAGGTAGACGTCTGTTCTGCCGGCGGATTTGAGATTGCCCTTAATGTAGCCACTGTACTGGGTCAGTCGGTTGAGGAAAAGGAACCGGAAATTTCCAAACCGGGATGTTATTACGGCTTCCAGGAAGCAGATTTAAAGTTTAACTATGATGGGGTGATTGATTGCAAAGCTGCCATGCTCCTGTACGGGGGCAGTAAGGAATGCAACATCGGTTGTGTGGGACTGGGTTCCTGTGTCAGGGCTTGCCCTTTCAACGCCATGACCATGGGAGAAAACAACCTCCCCGTGGTGGATAAAAACAAATGTGTTTCGTGCGGTATTTGCGTGGAGGTTTGCCCCAAAGACATTATCACCTTAAGCTCATCAATGAACCGCATCTTGGCTGATCATAAGGTGAGCGAATGTACGGCTCCCTGTCAGCGCCATTGTCCCTCAGAAATTGATATTCCCGAATATATCCGTCAGATTTCACAGAGCAATTATATTCAAGCAGTCAATGTAATTAAAGAAAAAAATCCTTTCCCCTTTATTTGCGGCTGGTTGTGCCCGGCTCCCTGCGAGTTCAATTGTCGCAGGAACCTGATTGATGAACCCGTAACCATCAATGGCCTGAAAAAATTTGTGTCCGATTATGAGATGAAACAAGGCAAGAGAGAACTTCCTTACCTGCCTCCGGCTGCAGGCAAAAAAATTGCTGTTATCGGGGGTGGCGTTGAGGGATTGACGGCTGCATATTACTTAAGAAGGCTGGGCCATCAACCCTCCATATATG
>CBFDCH010000213.1:0-5393 GCA_965603235.1 uncultured bacterium
TCACTGTGGAGCAAAAAGGGGTAGCTTGTCACAAAGGCAGCTACTCGTGTTTCGGCAGTAGAGAATTTTCATTTGAGGAATTGTCTGGAGTAATCGCATCAAGGTTGGCCTCAGCGGATAAAAAATCCTATACCGCCAGCTTGACCGATAAGAGTATCCGCGAAAAAATCTTGGAGGAAGCCGGAGAACTGGTTGAAGCAGAAGGGGAGAGTGAAGTGATTTGGGAAGCAGCTGATCTGCTTTACTTTACACTGGTATTACTGGCAAAAGAGGAGGTCAGTTTATCACAGGTGTTGCGGGAGTTAAAGCGGCGTCGCCGGGCTGGCAGAGGGTAACAGCCGGGCATACAAGGAGGTTATGATGAAGGTTGTAAGACTGGCAGACATGGATGACAGTTTTTTTGCTTATCACCAGGCGGATTGTGTCGAGCAGGTGAGAACGATTTTAAAGGCGGTGCGGGAGAGGGGTGATTCGGCGATAAAGGATTTTACCTCAGAATTTGATGGGGTGGACATCCACACCCTTCTAGTACCTGAGCGGGAAATTGCAGCCGCTTTTGCCGTGGTGGATATACCGCTACAGCAAGCGTTAAAACAGATTGCTGCCAATCTGCGTAATTTTGCTTGTAAACAGAAGGAATTCTTTCAGGATTTTGAGTATCAGTCTCAACCTGGAGTATGGCTGGGCCAGCGCACTATACCTATTGAACGGGTGGGGATTTATGTCCCCGGCGGCCGCTTCCCTCTGATCTCTTCTTTGCTGATGGGGATCGTACCGGCTCAGGTGGCCGGGGTAAAGGATTTGGCTGTCTGTTCACCACCAACCAGCAATGGTTCCATCCATCCGGCCATTCTGGTGGCTGCCAGCCAGTTGGGCATCGATGAAATTTACCGGGTTGGAGGAGTGCAGGCCATTGGCGCCCTGGCTTATGGCACGGTTTCTATAAAAAAGGTGGATAAGATTGTGGGGCCCGGCAACATGTATGTTACCGCAGCCAAAAAAGAGGTTTATGGGCCGGTGGGGATCGATTTTGTGGCCGGTCCCTCTGAGATCATGGTGATTGCCGATGAATCGGCAAATCCGACCTTTGTGGCAGCAGACCTGCTGGCCCAGGCGGAACACGATTTAAACGCTCAGGCAATACTGGTCACCACATCCTCCCGGCTGGTTGATGATGTGCTGGTAGAGATCAAAAAGCAGTTAAAGCAGCTAGCCACTGCTGCTGTTGCCACAGAATCCCTAAAAAAGAGGGGCCTGGCGGTTGTAGTCAACACTCTGGATGAGGCCATTGGCCTGGCCAATCAAAAGGCACCGGAACATCTGGAACTCCAGGTGAAAAATGCCCGCAGGATAATCCCCCTGCTGCGTAATTATGGGTCACTGTTTATCGGTGCTTATTCTGCCGAGGTGCTGGGAGATTACAGCAGCGGCCTGAACCATACCCTGCCAACAGCTTCGGCAGCCCGCTATACAGGTGGATTGGGCGTTAAGGATTTTTTGAAAATCCAAACCACGCTGCGGGTAGATGCGGATGGAATACAAAAAATCGGTTCTCAGGCCGCGATCCTGGCCAGGGCCGAAGGGCTTGAAGCCCATGCCCGTTCGGTTGCCATACGGCTGGCTAAATAGATTTTGATAAAGTTGGTGTCAAGAATTATACCGCCATCACGCCGAGAAATGATGAGATGATGGTCCAGGCAATGATCAGCACGGCGGATAAATAGGCCAGAATTGTGACTGTTTTTAGCAGCATGGCCGTACGCTGGGAAATCGATTCGTCCAGTTGCGCGGCCACCCGTTGCAATGAGGCTGCCAGATCCCCGGCCTCCTCTCCGACTGCGGTGGTTGACAGGAGATCCATGGAATATAAATCTCCGGCTACCAGGTATTCCTGAACACTTTTCCCCTGTTCCAGCAATAGCAGGTTTTTTTCCATTTTTTGCCTCAACTTGAGGTTGGTCAGGGTGGACACCGCCTGCCTTGTAGCAGTGAGTGTATCAATCCCGGCCTCCAGCATATTGGCCAGTATCCAGCAGAAACCAGTCACCTGCATATCTCGGGCCACTCTTCCCACAACAGGCAGGGAAATCAGCATAGCATCAATCATATATTTCAAATGTTGTCGCTTCCGGAAAAATTTCCATAAACCATAAATCCCCAGGATAATGGTGTAGCCAATCAGCAAGGGGGGCACCACCCGCTGCCAGTAAGTACCAGGCAGGTTTGGCAACACCAGGTATTTAATGGGCGGCAGCACCACTACCGCATGCAAAAGAAAGAGAGGGTAGAGCAGACTGAGTACAAAGCGCCTCTTTTGTTTAAACCTGGCTTCAAAAAATTGAGCCAGCTTGCGAAATGTTTTTACCTGGGTGCCACTGGCCTCGCCACCCTTGACTGTCATGATTTGAAATGGGTTAAAAGCTGCGGGCATGTCTGTCATGGCCTGCCACAGCGGTAATCCCATGCTCACTTTTTGTTCCAGGATCTCCAACAACCAATAATAGTTGCCCTTTTTTCCCTGTTTGAGACTCTTAATCGCCTGTGGCAGAACAATACCGCTATTGGTTAAAGTGGCTAGGTTTTGGTAGAACTGGGATAACATCCGATCGGCAACTTTTTTCATCTTTTTATATCACCCCTAATGATAAAAGATTTCCTATTATAACATATCCATAATTTGGCGCCTGTCCCCTAATTTCCCAAGCGTAGCGATAGCGAAGCCAAGGGGAATTAAGGGAAGGGGTACTGCCCCTACCATTTTGAGGGTTGGCAATTACGGTGGAATCCCTTATAATTCTGTTAACTATTCTCCAGGAGGTTTTGATGAAACGGTTGATTGATATGGATAATAAGAGCGATGTGGGTACCATTGACTGGGAATTCATTCATGACATGCAAGGTATTGTACCCCATTTGATCAATTACAATGTGATGGTCTTAAAACGTGATTTTTTGCAGAGTATTCCGCAAAAGTATGCCACAATAAAAAAGGAATTGGCCCGTCACCTGACCAAGAGGAGCATCATCCACCTGGCCTTTTCCGATATTGAGAATAGAGGCACTGAGTTTAAATTGACCGGAACCCTGGTGGACAAGGAAGGGAACCCCCTGGCTTTTCATAAGGTGGAAATTTTCGATGAGGACCGCTTTGAGGATGATTTTATCGCCTCGGTTATTACAGATGAGAAAGGCTTTTTTAGTATCCTTTTTGGCAAACAGGTGTTTAGTGATTTTGGTCTTGAGTCCATGCCGGATATTTATTTTAAGATCTTTACCTGGAGGAAGGATCGATTTGTCGAAAAAATCAGGATTATGCCCAAACCCCATGAAGTCTCCGAAACCGACAAGAACAAACATATATTGGAATTTGGTATAGTTGAAGTCTAACCATCAGCCTTATGAATGTGCAAAAACCCCAAGGCTCCTTAATCAGTTATTTCAGCCGTTGCGCCAGAGAGATGGATGGCATTAACCTGGCCCAGGGTAAACCGGGCTTTGCGCCCCCTGCTGAACTTATCGAGCTGGTTAAGGAGATTAGCGACCAGCCGGAGCTCCATCAATACGCACCGGGAAATGGTAATGTCAAATTGCTGGAATTGTTAACCCAAGTTTACCGGCCGCTCCAGCCGATTAATATGGACCACCTGCTGATCGTCCAGGGTGCCACCGAGGGATTGTTTCAGGTTTTCTTCTATTTAAAACAGATGCTGAGCAGCTCCTTTGGGGTGTTGTCTTTTGATCCCGTTTATGAGAGTTACCCAAAATTGGCTCAGTTTTTTCAGCTCCCCTTTGAGTACTTTCCTCTTGAAGAAGATTTGTCAGTTGATTTTCACAAATTGGAAACCTGCTGCAGGGATGATAATATAAAAATTATTTTCCTGGCATCTCCGGGAAATCCCCTGGGGAAAGTCTGGCAAAATCATGAACTGGAAATCCTGCTGGACATGGCCCAACGCCTCAATATCTATGTGATTTTTGATGCGGTCTATAAGGATATCTATTTTACTGAGAAACCCTGTAATCCCCTCATTTTCAGAACCAGCAACCTCTTTTATGTGGCCTCTTTTTCAAAAATGTTGAGTGTCACCGGCTGGCGGGTGGGGTATATCATTGCTGATCTGGAGCATATGAAAAAGATCCGTGCCATTCATGATTATGTGGGGCTCTGTGCACCCACACTCTTTCAGGAAGTTATATACCAATACTTATCCCGGTATGACCTGGCTGTAGAATATACGGCTGGATTGCGCAAAAAGTGTCTTGAACATTTCTCGTATCTAAAGGGTGAATTGGAAAAGATCTCCTTTTATGTGCCAGAGACCGGAGGCGGCTATTTTATCTGGACCCGAATTCCTCAGGCCTATAAAGATGGTTTTACTCTTGCCGTCCAATTGCTGAATGATACTGCTATTGGAGTTGTGCCGGGTGAGAATTTTTCGCCCAGCCACAACAACTACATCCGCCTCAACTTCACTGTTGCCAAACCGGTTCTGCAAGCTGCGGTCAAATCTTTACGAACGGTTATCAAAAAGGACTAAACCCTCTGAAGTTTGTTTCCAGAGTGCTTTGAGGATTGAGAGGATACATGGTTTTGATTTTTTATCGGATATGATATATTGATTTTTTCGGAGGCGCGGTGAAGAAGATACCCAATGTTTTTGTAATTGTATTTGCGTTAATACTGCTGGCTGCGGTTTTAACCTGGCTGCTGCCCGGTGGATCTTATCAACGAAAAGAGGAGATGGTGGGGGGCAGCAAGCGCACCGTTCTGGTTGAGGGAACATATAAAGAGGCCCAGGCCAGGCCTCAGATATTTCAGGTATTTACCGCTCCTATCAAAGGATTTTTAAAACTGGCAGACATCATTGCCTTTATTTTCATTGTGGGTGGAGCCTTTTTTATGCTCAACGAAACCGGTGCCATTGCCGCCGGGATTTACCGGCTGGTAAAGGTGTTAAAGGGAAGAGAATTCCTGGTCATTCCCATTGTGATGGTCCTTTTTTCCTTTTTCGGCGCTGCTTTTGGTATGTGCGAGGAGGCCATGCCCTTTGCCTTGATTTTTGTCCCCCTGGCCCTCAGTCTGGGCTATGATTCCCTGGTGGGAGTCAGTCTTACCTTTTTGGCTGCAGGTGTGGGTTTTGCCGGTGCCTTTTTTAATCCATTCACCTTGCAGATTGCCCAGGGACTGGCCGGTATTACTCCCCTGTCGGGTATGGGTTACCGCATCCTGGTATGGTTGTTGGTAACCGGATTCACCATCACCTGGGTAATGATTTATGGGGCACGGATAAAGAAAGATCCCAAGCGCAGCATCATGTATGAAATGGACCAGGAACTGCGCCAGCAGCTGGCGGAACAACAGGCGGCCGCGGCAAATTTTACCTGGCGGCATG
>CBFDCH010000214.1:0-5343 GCA_965603235.1 uncultured bacterium
CACCTCTGGTGGACGACCTATCCCTTCCAGGAACAACGTCTTCCAGTGGAGAACTTCCCTGGAGTCAAATTCAATCCTTTCTATTTAAAAAATACCGGGAAGCCATCACCCAGGACCTTGAGGAAGTAACAATATCTGAAGATGAGGTAAAATCATTTCCTGTCAGTTGGGATGACCTGCCAGATACGCTATCAACCATGGTTCACATCTTGGATGATTCAGCTAACGGCGGTGTGAAAATTGTTATGAACAGTGCCGGAGGTTCCAGCGCGGCCAACCTTTTGGGCCGGTTTTGCCACGCAGATCAGCAAACCCACGATTTTGTAAAAACTATTACACAAAAGGAAAAGGAGCTCAATCCGGACATCATTTTTGCTGAAATTATTCACCTCTCCGAAGCCCGGGTCGGAAATATTCTGCTGCGGCCGGTTTTACGTGATCACGAAATCCCCTACCTGGCCAAAGCCACTGTTGATGATGATCATCAAATAAAGGTTGATGATTTGTTTTTATCAGTACGGCAAAATCAACTGGTGCTGCGCTCGAAGCGCTTGAATAAAACCATAATTCCCAGATTGAGTACAGCCCATAATTTTTCCTTTAATGCCCTGCCCATCTACCAATTCCTCTGCGATTTGCAGACTCAGAACAAAAGGGGAGGGATTGGTTTTAGCTGGGGAGCTTTGGCCAATGAATATCCCTTCCTGCCAAGAGTAACTTATAAAAATATTATCCTGTCACTGGCCAAATGGAACGTCAGGAGTGAGGAGATCAAACCCTTTCTTAAAATAAAAGATGAGGAACAATTGTATCAAGAGTTCCGCCAATGGAGCCTGGACAGAAGAATTCCTGACAGGGTGTGCCTGGCAGACGGGGATAATGAATTGTTCATTAATTTGAAAAATATATTGTGCATCCACACACTCTTATCATTGGTTAAAAACCGGGGAGGTTTCGAACTGGTGGAATTTCCCGTTCATAAAGACAATGCCCTGGTTAAATCTTCTGAAGGCCTGTTTGCCAATGAATTTATAATCTCTTTTTATAGAACCAATACTGACAAAAAAGATGGAGAAAATGGCTAAACAAAACAAATCAACTCCGCAAGTGAAAAGGACCTTTATCATCGGTGATCAATGGCTGTATTTTAAATTATACACCGGCCCAAAAACGGCTGACCTGGTTTTAACTGACATGATCAAACCAGCAACAGAAAAACTTTTAAAAGATAATGTCATTAACCACTGGTTTTTTATCCGTTTTGCAGACCCCAAACTCCACCTCAGGGTCCGTTTCCATTATTCCGACCCTCCAGCCATCTACCCGATAGTACAGGAAATTCACTCGATTGCTCAATCTTGGATGGAGAGGAATCTGATCTGGAAGATTCAAATTGACACCTATCAGAGAGAACTCGAGCGGTACGGTCGCAAAACCATAAACCTGGCCGAAAAATTATTCTATTACGATAGCCGCATGATCGTGGAGATGTTGGACATGCTGGAGGGAGACAAGGGGGAACAACTACGCTGGCTCTTTGCCCTCAGGGCAATTGACCATATGCTGGATGATTTTTCATACCCGGATGAGGAAAAGTTAGTTTTTATCAGTCGGCTGCGGGATGGGTTAGGGCGGGAATTTGGCCTCAATCGCTTCCTCAAGAAGCAATTGGAGCAAAAATTTCGTAGCAACCGCATCAATGTTAATGATATTCTGGATCGTGGCAAGGATGAGACAAATCCCATGAAACCTCTGCTCGATATTATAACTAAAAAATCGACAGATATAAAACCTCTGGCAGCCAAACTATTGGCTTTTACTGAAGGACAAGGAGCTGAAAAAACTCTTGACGATCTGATAGGGAGCTACCTCCACATGATGATCAACCGTATGTTTAAAACAAAACAACGGTTACATGAACTGGCTTTATACGATTTATTGAGCCGTTATTATAAATCGTCACTGGCAAGAAAAAAATATAACAAATAGAGGCAAACACCATGTCGCTTTTTTATAACCATTTACATTGTATATAATGGCGGCTTGAGAAGGAGATATTTTTAATTGAAACGGTTCCCATTTGTAAAACAATTTGACACCATGGATTGTGGTCCCGCCTGCCTGAGCATGGTGGCCAAATATTATGGCAAAACATACACACTTCAAACCCTGAGGGAGAGGAGCTATATCACCCGTGAGGGAGTCTCAATGCTGGGGATCAGCGATGCTGGCGAATCAATCGGCATGCGCACTATGGGCGTACGCCTCAATTTTGAAAAATTAAAATCTGAAGTCCTCCTGCCCTGTATTGCCCACTGGAAACAACGACATTTTGTGGTGGTATATAAAATAAAAAAGGATAAGGTGTACGTGGCTGATCCCGGACATGGCCTGGTGATTTACACCAAGGAAGAGTTCCTTCGCGGTTGGATCAGCACCCGAAAAGAGGGGGAAGAGCAGGGCCTGTGCCTCCTGCTTGAACCCACGCCGGATTTTTACAAACAGGAAGACGAAAAGATCGATAAGTCCAACTTCCTCTTCCTCTTCTCCTACCTCAGGCCCTATAAGAAATTTTTATTCCAACTATTCCTGGGACTCTTTTTCGGCAGTATCCTGCAATTGATTTTCCCCTTTTTAACCCAAGCCATTGTAGATAAGGGGATTAACAACCAGGACATAAATTTTGTTTACCTGGTCCTGATTGCCCAGCTGGTATTGTTTGTCAGTCAGACATCGGTAGAATTTATCCGCAGCTGGATCCTGCTGCATATTAGTACCCGTGTCAATATATCTCTCATTTCAGATTTTTTAATCAAACTGATGAAACTCTCCATCGGCTTTTTTGACACCAAAATGATCGGTGATATCCTGCAACGGATCGGTGACCACTCACGGATCGAATCGTTCCTCACCTCATCCACTCTGAATATCCTCTTTTCAATGCTCAATCTGGTTGTTTTTGGCATTGTATTGGCGATTTATAATTTAAAAATCTTTTTTATTTTTATCATTGCCAGCATTGCCTACATCGCCTGGGTTGTCATTTTTATGAAAAAGAGGCGGGAACTCGATTTTAAGAGATTTGCCCAGATGTCAGACAACCAGAGCAACCTCATTCAATTGATCACCGGCATTCAGGAAATAAAACTCAACAATTGTGAGAAGCAAAAACGGTGGGATTGGGAGCGGATCCAGGCGAAACTCTTCAAGGTAAATGTAAAGAGCCTCTCACTCAGCCAGTATCAGCAGTCGGGATCCACCTTTATCAATCAATTAAAAAATATCCTTATTTCATTCTGGGCGGCCAAATCGGTTATTGACGGCAGCATGACCCTGGGTATGATGATGGCTGTTCAATATATCATCGGTCAATTGAACGCCCCCATTCAACAATTAATCGGATTTTTTCACGCCACTCAGGATGCCAAAATCAGCCTGGAGCGACTGGGCGAAATTCATCAGAAAGAGGATGAAGAGTCTCCCGATGACGGCAAAATGACCAGCCTGCCGACCAACAAAACACTGCAGATCAGCAACCTCTCCTTTCAATATGAAGGCCCCCACTCCGAACATGTATTAAGGGATCTTGATCTTACCATTCCGGAAAAAAAAGTGACCGCCATTGTGGGTGTTAGCGGTAGCGGCAAAACCACACTGGTCAAATTGCTGCTGGGATTTTATCCTCCATCCAAGGGTGAAATTAAAATCGGAGATATATATTTGACCAACTTCAGCCAACGCTTGTGGCGGCAGAAGTGCGGGGTGGTCATGCAGGATGGTTTTATTTTTTCTGAAACCATTGCTAAAAACATTGCGGTTGGCGATGAAATTATTGATAAGGATCGATTATGGGATGCGGTCAAAGTAGCCAATATCCAGGACCTGATTGAGTCCCTGCCCCTTGGTTATAACACAAAAATCGGCATGGAGGGCCATGGCTTGAGCCAGGGCCAAAAACAACGAATTCTCATTGCCAGGAGTGTGTACAAGAACCCGGAATTCCTCTTTTTTGATGAGGCCACCAATGCCCTGGACGCTAAAAACGAACGGACTATCATGACCAATATGGATAATTTCTTCCAGGGACGAACCGTTATTATTGTGGCCCACCGCCTGAGTACGGTGAAAAACGCGGATCAAATCGTGGTGCTGGATCAGGGTAGAATTGTAGAGCTGGGAACACACCAGGAATTAACCCAATTAAAGGGTAATTACTATAATCTGGTCAAGGATCAACTGGAGTTGGGGAAATAGGGTTATGCCCGAAGAAAGAAATGAACATCTGGAACTGCTGGAAAGCCGCAGTGAGGATGTGCAGGAAATCCTCGGTTATGTCCCCCGCTGGATCGTGCGCTGGGGTATCACCGTCATCTTCATTTCCATTCTGGTATTATTGGTAGGCAGCTGGTTTTTCAGGTATCCGGACATCATCAAATCTCAAATCATAGTTACCACCGAGAATCCGCCTGCCGATATAATCACCCGCTCCAGCGGCAAATTGCAGCACCTGTTTGTCAAAGACAAGGATCCGGTAAAAGCTGAAGATGCTCTGGCTGTGATTGAAAACGCCGCCAATCATACCCATATACTTCAATTGAAGAAACAACTCCTCAACTTAAATCCTTTCTTAAGAGATTTCAAGCGGAACCTGATACTGCCGGTCAGCAGAAACTTCTCCCTCGGTGAGGTGCAGTCAACCTATGAACTTTTTTTAAAAAACTTTGAGGATTATAAACAATTTGTTCAGATTCAATACCACCAAAAAAGAATCGATTCATTTAATGCTCAGATCATCAAAAACCAGGAACTTTACAATCAACTGATCGTTCGCAAAAAAACCCTTGAAGAACAATTTAAAATCAGTGAAAAGCAGTTTGAGCGGATAAAAAAGATGTTAAAAGAGGGGATTGTTTCACAAAGTGAATTGGAACAAAAAAGGAGCATCCATTTACAAAAACAAATGGATTTTAACGGAATTGAAGCCAATTTAACCACCACAAACATGAAAATTTCAGATTTACGCCAATCAATACTGGAAACTTCAATCCAGGAACGGGAACAAAAAATATCGCTGCAATCAGCACTAAAACAATCCTATGACACGCTGAACAGTCAAATCGCTCAGTGGGAATACACCTATCTGCTCAAATCACCGATTGTCGGTCAAATTACCTTTAACAAGTATTGGAGCATCAATCAAAACGTAAAGGCCGGCGAAAGTGTGCTTACCGTAATTCCGCAGCAATCCGGTGCCATTATCGGCAAACTCAAGTTGCCCATGCAGGGCTCCGGAAAGGTAAAGGTGGGCCAAAAAGTGAACATCAAATTCTCCAATTATCCCCA
>CBFDCH010000215.1:0-5315 GCA_965603235.1 uncultured bacterium
ATCTAAATAATATTTCCATACCCATTATTAATATCATTGATGCGACTGCGGCTGAGGTAATCAGGGTAGGCTGCCAGAGAGTGGGGCTGCTGGGAACTCGCTTTACCATGGAAGAGGATTTTTATCGCTCCCGATTAGAGAAAAAACATGGACTACAGGTTCTTGTACCTGAAGCGGATGAACGGGAACTGGTCCACCAGATAATTGTGCAGGAGTTGTCTGTGGGAAAAATACTCGATCAGTCAAAGACGAAATATTACGAGATTATAGATAGATTGGTAAAAAAGGGAGCGCAGGGTGTAATCCTGGGTTGTACTGAGATCCCATTGCTTGTATCAAATGAAGAGTGTGTGATACCCCTGTTCGACACCACCGCTTTACACGCCTCGGCAGCGGTCACTTTTGCGCTGGCAGGAAAGTAATACTGAGAAATTTATGTTTGTTTCGGAAAATTCTGGCTCAGATTTTGCTTGGCAATGTTGATCCATTTTTTTTGGTTTCTGCGGTAATAACCGGGAGAACGCTTAGCTCCGGTAAGGATTCCTTGAAAAATCTGCCGGGCCTCTTCATCGTTGCCGGTTTTTTTGAGTAAGAGCGCGTAGCGGCATCTTGCCTCTTCACCCGGGAAAACTTTGACAAGTACATGGTACTCAGCCAGTGCTTTGCCGGTCTCATCAAGGCTCTCATGGGTTTTGGCCAGCAGCAGGGATACATTTTTGTTTTTATAATTTTTATGATTGTTCTTGATGTATTGGAGACGTTTCTTGGCCTCTTTAAAGGATTGGTTGAGGTACAGGGCATTGGCCAGGTCAAAAATGATGTAGGGTTCATCTTCGTGAGCACCCTCCAGACACGTTTGGTATAGATCAACCGCTTCCTGGTATGAACCGACATTAACATATTCCTGGGCCAGCAACAACCGGTTGTCAATGGTGTCTGAAAAAGAGAGTTGATCCTTTAATTTTTTTAATCTGCCGCTGGGATTGATTTTTTGAACGATGATATCCCCGGCGTCCCGAACAGTTTTACTGTTCTGCAAATCGGGCAGTACATTGGTAAAAAAATAAATGATCCAACCAGCCACCGGGAAGAATAGAATAATCCACAGCCATTGCTGCCTGCCGGTTCGTACTGCGTGTACGGCAAAAAAAATACCCATGATAAATAACAAAGAACCACTAAAATAAATCATCAATATAATTATATTAATTCATTCAGAGAAATTCAAATGGCGAGACAGTTTGCTTGCAGCGATCTTATTTGTATCTGGACTAGTCGATCTGGATGCCCATTTTTTTCATCAGGATCAGGGCGTTGAAGCTGCGGCAAATCCCTTTTTTTAAGGTGTAATCAAACAGGAGTTTGTCCTCCTTTACATAGCCGTCAAAGTGAAAATTTTTTATATTGACTGCGAATTTTTTGCTGAGCTTGGTAAGTTCCAGGTCATGGGTGGCCACAATGCCGTTGGCCTTTTGTTTGACCAGTTGCTGTAGGAGGGCAATGGCACCCTTTTGCCGGTCAATGACATTGGTCCCCTTCAGCATCTCGTCAATGATAAAGAATACTGGTTCCTGGTTTTGGATTCCATCCAGTAAATTTTTGAGCCGTTTTAATTCCGCGTAGAAGAGGGATACATGTTGATCGAGTGAGTCACTGACCTTCATGCTGCTGTACAATTTTAGCGGAGAGACTGTGAATGTTTTGGCACATACGGCAGAGCCGCACATAGCCAGAATGAGGTTTACACCAATAGTTTTCAGAAAAGTGCTTTTGCCGGACATGTTGGGTCCGGTGACTATATGGATTTTGCCACGATTTGTCATGTTTATCGGATTACTTACCCGCTGCCGGGGAGGAATAAGTGGATGGGCCAGGGAATCGGCTTCCAAGGCAAATTCCTCATCCTTGATTTGAGGCATGGTCCAGTGTGGATTGTTGAAGCAAAGGTTGGCAAATGAAGCGAGTGCCTCTATGCGGCCCACAGTTTCCAGCCAGGGGAAAACATCATCTTTCACATTGGTTTTCCATTTTTCAATGAGGAAGACCAGGTTCAAATCCCACATCAGGATATTATTAATCAGGAAGTGGATTGAACTGAGGCGCAATTGCAGACACTGAAACAGGGTGGAGAGCCGTTCAATAAAATGGGAGGCTCCTTTTTTCTTTCCCTGAACCCGAAGTTGATCCTGCAGGGATTGCAGTAGAGGGGTTAAAAAATTTTCCTTCTCTGTTTCAGCAATTATTTTACCGTAGGCTTTGAGTATAATGGCGCTGCGAGAGGTTAATAGATAGAGCGAGGAGATTTTTTTACCAAAACGGGCATTGATAGAGGCTTGTAAAAAAAAGAATGCCAGAAAAATCAACCAGGAGACACCATAAAAGGAAAGTATCAGCAAGGCTGTAGTGATCAGGGGCAGAACCATCAGCAGTGTTGAGAACATTCTTCCTGAAGGCAGGAATGGCGGGGATTTAACCAGTTTTTGTAAAAAATGGTAATGTTTTCTGGTATCTCCAATCTGCCAGCCGTGGCATTGAATAGTCTGACGTAAGTCAATTTTTTTTTCTAATTCCCGGATACCCTTCTGTTTTTGATTTATTGAGCCATATTCGGTTGGATTTTTCAGCATATGGGCTAATTGTTGTTTGCCCATGGTGGTTGATGTCCGGTTTATATACTGAAATAGGGAGTGGTTGCCGAAAATATCAAGATCAGAGGTGAAGGGGTGATCCGGGTCATTATATTCCTCTCCATTGTCCACCGGGATAAAAATTTCCTTGAGGGCAGTCAACTCAATCTCGTTAATTTTTTTACCTAAGGTGGTGTTGCTCCTTTTTTTAATTATCTGTTCGTGGATCATTGCCAGCATGGTAAACAGGATGAAGAGGGTCATAAAGATGGATATTGTGGCCGAATTGAGTCTGCTGACGAGGCAGTAGAGGGAGTAGAGCAGTACCAGGAAGAGGGGAATTTTGAGGGCTGCCAGGAAGAGGTCCTTTCTCCGCAATTGCAGAATGGCCTTAGAGATACCGGCAATCCGCTCCCTGTAAATTTTTTCAGGCTTGCTCATTCCACCTCTCTACGTTTTAAGTTAAAGGGATTTGCTTTAGGATTATTTATCCTTAAATTTCAGGCCGTATTTATCACTGATATCAAGCGGCGGCAAGGTACCGTCCAGAGGGTTTTTATCCTTCACGTACCAGTCGAACCAGTTTAAAATTCGGTATAAGGCATCGATTTGTCCTGGTTGTCTGCGGTTGCCATGACCTTCACCGGGATATTGTACAAGACGGACCGCCGGATGTTGATTCATCTTCAGGCGCCGGTAGTACTCCAGGCTCTGGGAGGGGTGTACACGGGTATCATTGGTTCCACCCAGGATGAGTACTGCAGTTTTGCTCTGGTGGGCCCAATAGATGGGGCTTCTTTTTAAGGAATCCTGCCACATTTTTTCCAGCAGTCTGCCGGAGTGAACGTATAATTCCTCATAGGGTATGTCTGTGGTACCCCGTTTACTGATCAGGTCACTGATGCCGACGAACATGGTAACCGCTTTAACATACTTGGTGTAATAGGATGAAAACCAGGCCGCGGCGAAACCACCATATGAACCTCCGCCCAGGCCAACCCGGTCTTTATCAGCAATACCTTTTTTGACCAGAAAATCAATGCCGTCAGCGATATCGTCAAATTCCTTGCCTGCGGCATCCTCGTATCCGGCCAGGGCGAATTTGTATCCATACCCGGTACTGGCTCTATAGTTGGGGTAAAAAACGACATATCCTCTGCCTGCCAATACCTGGCCGGGATTGGAATAGCGGGTCACCCAGGTGTTGAGGTAGTGACTCTCCGGTCCACCGTGAACCTGTACAACCAGTGGATAACGATCTCCCTCTTTATATTTGACCGGATATATTAAAAGTCCCTCAATGTCCCAGCCGTCACGGGCCTTGTAACTGATCACCTGCTGGCGACCCAGTTCACGCTGGGCCAGCCAGGAATTGACAGTGGTTATCCGTCTGGGTTGTTTGCCTATCTTCCATAAGAACAAATCGCCGGGAATGGTGGGAGTGCTGCCGACAAAGGCGACATGTTTAAAATCCTTGCTGAATGAGGCGTTTCTGAAAGCCAGGCCGGTTTTGGCAGAACTGTATATAATGGACCGTTTACCGCCGGCTGCCGCTACCAGGTTGAGAGTTGATACTGTACCCTCGCCAGCCTGGTAGAGGATGGTTTTATTGTCCTTGAAACGGGCCCAGTATAAATGGCCGCGGAATTTGGGTATGGTTAGATTCTTGAGTGCTCTGGTTTTGGTGTTGATTACATAAACCTGACTCGTTTGATGATCCTTGCGGTCCAGGGCGGCAGTATAGGTAAGCAGGCTCCCATCCGGACTGAAAGCATAACTCCCCAATTTGCCCGGGTTATTGGTCAATTGTTCCATTTTCTGCGTGGCCACATCAACCAGATAGATTTTTTGAAACATGTAGCGATGGTCGACCAGATTTTTTGCTGAGGCGGCCACAGCAATGGTTGAGCCGCTTTTATTGATCACAAAACTCCACACTGTTTTCCCCTTGGTGAGCTGGGTGGTTTTTTTACTCATAAGATTCAATAAATAGAGATTGCGGTGTTTCAGATTTTCTTCATAAAAGATGAACTTGTATCCCTTTTTGGCCAGGTACTCTTCCCGTTTACTGGCTTGAGTCGTGGCAGTATAAGCGATTTGTTTTCCCCCTGGAAACCAGGCGTATGCTCCAATGCCGTTTGTTTGATCGGTAAGTTGAGTGGCCTCGCCTCCGCTTAGGGCGATTTGCCAGACCTGGGTCTTGGCCTTGTCTCCCCGGCGGGTTAAAAAGGTGATGGCAGAGCCATCCGGTTTCCATTGAATGGAACGGATATTTTTTTTGCCTGTGATAAAAGGGCGCATTTTGCCACTACGGCTGGATACCAGGTAAAGCTCGGTGTAGGAACCGCCCGGTTTTTCGTGCGCTTTGCGGGGCACTCTGATTGTATAGGCGATCCATAGACCATTGGGACTGATCTGGGCCTCACCGCAGCTTTTGATTTTTAATAGATCCGGTGCAGTAAATTTTTCCGCACCGTTTAGTATACCTGCAAAAAGAGTCAAAGATACGATAATAAAGGTTAGTAAAATATGATGTTGTGGCTTCTTTTTCATTTCATCCTCCGCTGAGATTGTAGCAGACAGATTTACAAAGATCAATTGTTCTCATTTGATTTGAACGGATTTATCTTTTTGCTACATATTAAGGTTTAAAAAACCAGGGTGACCAGGAAATAATTGCCCTCGAGG